>NZ_JACJQV010000112.1 GCF_014696875.1 Microcystis wesenbergii FACHB-1317
AAGCCCAAAATCGCTGAAACCCAGATAGATCAAGGAAAATCATAAATCGAGGTTAACCCTTTGTCCCGTAATGGTTTGAGCCTTTTTTGCTGCCCGAAAATGCCTAAGTCCCACTATCAGTATAGACCTAGTTTCCACACAGAAACCAGAAGAGCCTATTTAGCAGGGTCAGTCCACACTCACCTGCATCAATATAGGAGCGAACAAACTCTATCTGAGTTTCTTGCATCACTTCTGTGGTAAGACGATTTTGCCTAATTGAGTTTTCGGTAAGTTTTAGGGGAATTGTTGGGTTTCCTTGCGTCAACCCAACCTACCAGATCGGCTGACCTCAAAAAATAAGCGAACGGTGAGTCAGGAATATAGGAAGTTTTCGTTTTAGAGACCATACCTCCCTGTTGTTCCCGCAATTGTTCTAGACGCATGGTACTCCAATCGGTCAGCATCGAGTTACCTAGCTGGGGGGCCAATTTGTTAATTTTCTCCACAGAGGAGATAGCTAATTCATCCATCTGTAGGGAAGCTACTGGAGTTTAGACTAATTCTGTCATGCCACTCCTGGGTCGAGCTTAATGAGTAGGTTGGCTCGAATCCCTTGCAACCCTTGCAAAAACTAGGTTATAGCTATTTCCTTGCCAAGTTTTCGCCCCTGCTCATGTACTTATTGGGGAATCTTGAAGGACTTTTGTGGAGGTTTGGTCAACTCATGATGTTCTGCAAACAAGCGCGAAAAGTCGCTATGCGGTCACAGAAATACTCGCTCAAGAAGTCTGTATTCCTTTTGGGGTCAGATTTTTAAGGTATTGAGCCTGAACTCGTTAGGGTTGATTTTTGGAAAATTTAGTCTAAACTCCAGTGAAAGAAGTGAGCGTCGATATGTGGTCAGGATTTACAGCAGTGATCAAGGAATTATTTCCCAATGCTAAAATCATCTATGACCGTTTTCATGTAATGGCTATCATCAATGACGAGCTTAATAAATTGAGAAAGTTAATGGGGGTGCATGAAAAAGGATTACCTCATTTATTATGGAAGAATAAAGAGGACTTAAAGGACGAGCAAAAACAACAACTAGAAGTTATTCTGAAAGAACATCCATGCTTAGGAATAGCCTGGGAAATGAAAGAAGAAATTAGACAAATTTATCAAAGTAGTAGAACGTTCAGAGGTGCTGAGAGAAAATTGGAAAAATGGATAAGAATAGGCGGGATATTATATGAAAGTAGTGCCAGGATGATCCAGAAGCATTTGCCAGGTATTTGTAATTACTTTGAAAATCAGACAACCAACGGATTAATTGAGGGAATGAATACCAAAATAAAGCTTATTAAAAGAATGAGTTATGGATTTACCAATTTTGAACATCTTCGACTTAAGCTGTTTGCTTGCTTTAATTCATAACAAAAATTAACACACGAAAACCAGAAGAGCCGATAGATTTTAAGAACGCTATCAGGTAAGCTAAGAGGCACTTTAACCGCCTATCCTCAGATTACCTGAATCTCTCCCAATCTCTTTAAGTACCTAGGCAAAATTATTTACACATGACGATCATTGCCCCGTAAGGGTTTTAGCTCGATCGGGCAGGTAATTAATTTTGCATGACTACTTACTTTCCTCGAACAGTAGCTTGAGAAAACTAAAATCCTGAAGATAACTGCTGTAAGAAACCCGTTTTCTTGATCTGCTGCTAGAATTCAAGTAGATTGGAGGAAAATATATGGAGCCGGCAAACACCTTAGATGCTCTAATGCTCAAAACCATCATCAAGGAAAGCGTCCGCGAAGTTATGCGGGAAGAATGGTTTAAATTCTTCGAGATGCTGATTCCCTATGTGGATGATATAGAACAAGCTGACATAGAAGCAACCTTTAATCCTGTTGATTACAAAGACGACAGCTTCGTTGATGTTACAGGCTGGTTTAATCGTGAAGATCAGGATCAGTAGATCAGCCAATAAATTTTTGGAGAAACTAGATGCTAATAGCCGAAAATCTGTTTTGACTAAAATTGGTATTCCCAAAACCTGCCTTGAAACTCAAAACGTTTATCCCCCTGAAGAACTTGATATCAAAAAACTTAAAGGTGAGTTAAAAGGATTCTCCAGAATTCCTGTTGGCAAAATGCGAGTTATTTTTGAAATCGGCAAGAAGACAGACGAAATCTTTATTTATGAGATTAACTTTAGAGGCAATATTTACGATTAATTAAGCGATTAGCAACGTTCGCATTTACCAATTATTTTCGATACTTCTTTCCGCAGCTATCTAACTTTCATAGGTTAATTTAGCCAATACTGCTTCTTCTTCGTCAGCAAAGTCTCCAGCTTCAACTTGGGCCACTGCTTTCTTAGTTTTCTCGCCAGCAGCCAGAATAATCAACCGATCTGGACGATTACTAGGCTTCTGGCATAATTGACTTTTGAGAGTTCAAAAATGGGAAAATAGGGATGAAGTTGCCTAAAATCTCTTTATGCTTAGTTCTACTGACTACTGGCTCCTTACTCCTCTCTCTGAGGTTTACTGGTCACTGATTACTGATTAGAGAATACCCGCGTTAGAAAGACCGAGAACCAGTCCCGCACCGAGAATATGGCCAAAACTCATGGTAGCCAATAATTCCGGCAGACCGAAGCTTTTTTTCGAGGCTAACTGCGGCAAGGGTAAAGCAGGGCCGGCCCCGGTATTTTGGATGGCAAAATAACCGATAACGAAGGCTACTAGGTTAGCTAAGGTCATGGTAATGCCGACGGATAAATTCCAGGGAATGGTTTGAACGGTGGCTAAAAGTAAGGTGGAAGGGATCATTGGCGCTCCAGTCTTGATAAGATTTTGTTAATCACAGGGCATTATAAAAAGCTCTTGACCCGAAACTGCTTTTTGTTTGAATACTTAACAGTTTTTGTAACGTTTTGTGAATAAGATTAAATGCGAATTAAAATTTGCGGCATTACCCAACCGGACCAAGGACGAGCGATCGCTACTTGCGGAGCTACGGCTTTAGGTTTTATCCTCGTACCTAGTTCGCCTCGTTACGTCAAAATCGAGCAAATTAACGCTATTACCGCCGCAATACCCGACAAAATTGATTTTATCGGTGTTTTTGCCGACGAGCAACCGGAAATTATTCAGCAGATAATTGTTAAAACCCCCTTGACAAGTGTGCAGTTACATGGTAAAGAATCTCCCGAATATTGCCAAAGGTTGCGGCAATTATTACCCGACCGGGAAATTATCAAAGCTTTGCGGATCAAAGACAGAGAAAGTTGGGAAAAGTCGGCAATTTACTTTAATAGCGTCGATACTTTACTTTTAGATGCCTACCATCCCCAATTACTCGGCGGTACGGGACATACCTTAGACTGGCAAGCCTTAGCCAGTTTTTCGCCCCCCTTGCCCTGGTTTCTCGCTGGAGGACTCAACCCCGATAATATTAGTGAAGCTTTAACTCGGCTGCACCCCCAGGGTATTGATGTCTCTAGCGGCGTTGAGCGATCGCCTGGTGATAAAGACCTGAAAAAAGTCGCCCTCTTGTTAGAGCGACTGCAAAAATTCAGTGATCAGTGATCAGCTTCTCAAGGCAAGAGGCAACAGGCAAGAGGCAAAAGACAGAATCTGACAATTCTCCTACCTAAAAAGAAGGTTAGAAACTAAGCACATCAAAGCTTTTAGCTTAACCAATTAGGTCTTAGATTCGGTCGAGTTAGAAGGTTTTGGGTTTTAGGGTGTTGGGGTTTTAGGGTGTTGGGGTGTTGGGGTTTTAGTTGAAATTTCCCCATTCCCCCATTCCCCCATTTCCCCATTCCCCCATTTCCCAATTTCCCCATTTGCCTGACTAGAAGAAATTAGGTTTATGACGGATCAGGTTAAGATACTCCTCGCGGGTTTTCTGCTCGTCTTGGAAGACTCCTAACATGGCACTGGTGACAGTCCAAGATCCCGGTTTCTGCACCCCGCGCATCACCATACACATATGAGTTGCTTCCATGACGACTGCAACCCCTTGGGGGTCGAGAATTTCTTGAATCGCTTCGGCAATCTGACGGGTGAGGCGCTCTTGGACCTGTAAACGACGGGAATACATTTCCACAATGCGGGCCAATTTACTTAATCCGACCACCTTTTGGTTAGGAATATAGGCAACGTGGGCCCGCCCCATGAAGGGTAACATATGATGTTCACAGAGACTAAAGAAGTCAATATCGCGCACTAATACCATCTCATTATGACCTTCATCGAAGATCGCACCATTAACGAGGGTTTCTAGGGATTGTTGATAGCCTTGGGTGAGAAACTGCATCGCTTCGGCCACCCGTTTGGGGGTTTTTAATAAACCTTCTCTTTCGGGATCTTCCCCCACCGAGATCAGGATATTTCTGACCGCATCCATCATCTGTTCTTTGTTTTCGTCAGAAGTTGGATGAATTTGAGCGGTTTTGCCATTGTGGGTGTGGCGATCGGGGCGAGTGGTCACGCGTGCTTGGATAGCGTCGGTTAGATTACCGTTTAAACCGTTAGAAGAAGCTATGGTCATAATGAAGATGCCTGTAGGCGAATTGATTGATAAACAGAAGTATTTTGGGTTATAATGCCCCCGCACTGGGCATAATGGTCATCGTTTCCACTACGGCCTGTTTGGGCAGTAACACCGCTTGTAGAATGGCCTGCGCGATGATATCTGGGGTTAACATGGCCGAGCGATCGAAATCTGCTTTGACGCTATCGCTGTCCCAGATGGGAGTATTGACAGCCCCGGGAATGATAATCGTGACGCGAATGGCGTTAGCCCGCTCCTCGATCGCTAAAATGCGAGAAAATGCCACTAATGCCGCTTTGCTGACACTATAGGCCCCCCAATCGGGGAAAAAATTATCGGCGGCGATCGAGGAAACGTTAATAATCGTGCCTCCCCCCTGTTGACGCATAGCAGGTAAAATCCCTTGCACACACTGGTAAACACTGGTTAAATTCAGGTCGATCACCCGCTGCCAGTCTGACAAAGGTGTGTCGGCTAAGGGGTTTGTGTAACCGATGCCGGCATTATTGATCAGGATATCGATCGGTCCGGATTCTTGGGCGATTTTAGCGATACTAGGAGCTACTTCCAAGATATCTGCCAAATCTAAGGGGTAAGCTTGGGCTGATACGCCTAAATCTGCCGCCATTGCCGCCACGGTTGCCAATTTTTGCTGATTGCGACCGATTAGAACCAGATTAATTCCCGCCTTGGCGAAAGCGAGGGCGGTTTCTTTGCCGATGCCGCTACTGGCTCCGGTGATCAGCGCTCGCTGTTGACGAATAACAGAGTTCATGGTATAATCTGAAATCTCTTAATTCCGGGTAGTTAGGGCAAAATTTTGGCGGTTAGGGGAACCCTAGAAAAGTTTAAGGCAGTTGGGTCGGATCGGAGCAATTTTTCTCGCACCAAAATTGCCGCGTCCACCTGGGGCGGGGGGAAGCATTGACTATCGGGTAGGTTCAAGATTAAGAATCGTTACAAAATTTTACCTAGCTAATTATAGCACCGTTAAGTCAGGGATCACTAATCTTTGTGTATATTCAGATAGATATCTAACCAGCGAGGGGAAAAAGCGGACTGGTTGGCGAGAATTCTTGAGGCTGCCTTGAAACTCCCTCCCCCCGCGCTGAAAACTACTCACCGGAGGAGATGGCAGCGGTGGGTTGAGTGCGATTGACAATCACCACTCGATCGCCGACAACGGGACTTCTAGCGAGGAGACTTCCCTCGTTATCCTTCATTTCCAAGCGGCGAAAATCGAGACTTTGGCAACGTTGAAAAACCGAATTAGCCAATTTATCCTGTTGTGATGCCTCGAGGCTATACCAATTATCGCCCAAAATAACTACTAGACGACTAGCCAAAAAATCCGCTTCTACGCTAGAAATAATCCCGGCGGGATAACGAGTAGTTAAATCGGTAATTTCCTCTTGAATGGCTGCGACTAAACTTTGTTCGGGAGTTAATCGCGGTTTTGCTTTGGTAATCGGGACGGGAATCGGTGCCTCTGGTGCGATTAATTCTGGGGGAGTTTCGATAATTTCCCCGGCTGCCGGGGAAGGACTAGAGACAACTTCAGGCATATTTTCGGCAATTTCCGCCGGATTTTTCGGTAAACTGACCACAGCTACTAATAGGATAGTGACTAAACTTCCTGTTAACAAGCCGGTAATTAACCAATCGGGAATTTTTTCGCTAATTCCCCCCGGTAAAAGTCGGCGAATTTTGCTCAAAATCGTCGTCCACCACCCTTCCACCTGCTCGAAATCCGGTAAAATATCGTCAATTCCCTCCGCTGCTTCGATGGGAAAATCTGGGGTTAAACTTTGCTCAACTTCTGCGAATTCGTCTGGTTTTAAAGCAGCGGCTAACTGTTGCGTTGAGTTAAGAAGATTATCAACAGCAACTTTTGGGGGTAACACTATCCCCGTTCCCGTGTTAAGTTGGGAAACGATCGAATTTAACTGCTCGATCGCCTCTTGTAGTCGGATCACCGTTTCTGCTTGGCTGAAATTCTCTCGCTCATTTGGTTGAGTCATAATCTTTCTTAACTCGCTGCCATTCTTTTTCAAAATATCATTCTATGCGCCGTTTTCTCGGTTTTTTAACCAGTATTTTCCTTGTCTTCCTGACTGCTTGTGGTAGTGTCACTCCCCCGCAAGAATTTGCCCCCCCTGGAGAAATCGTCGCCACAGCCCTTTTATTACAATTTCGTCACACATCCGATCGCCTTAGTCAATCTTTACAGATCGATCAGCCGCAGGTAAAAATTGCTAAAATTAATGTCACCAGTCTGGAACCGATTTATGTGGGCAATTTGCCCGCTTATCACTTGCAGGGCGATTACGATCTAACTCTGCGATTGCCCCATCAAAAAGATACCAAACAACACAACAATTTTGATCTTTATTTACAAAGACAGATCGAGGGGAAAACTTGGCGTTTACTCGAAGAAGTTGCCTCGCAATGGCGCAGCTATTTAGTGAAATAACCGGAAAAAGCCCGGGGATTTTGCTATAGTCTATGATCATCAGCAGTGACAATCCTCAAAGGGAAAATTTAGCGATCATGATTACCTGTCCTCGTTGTCAGCACAAGGTCGATAGTCAAGCCTTACAATGTCCCTACTGTTCTAATATTTTAAAGGCCTATGGTCATCCCGGCATGACCCTGCATCAAGCTGTCACCGGCGAGTTTTTATGCCAAACTTGTCTGTATCATGGCGATGATAGCTGTAATTTTCCCCAACGTCCCTACGCTACCGGCTGCACTTTATACAAAAATAGCCAAATAATAGCAGAAAAAATTCCTCCTCTCCCTCTCTCTAGGGTGTTAAAAAATTGGTGTCTCAGAAATAAGGGATTATTGCTATTATTAACCCTAATTTTGGGCAGTATTGCCCTGGCTTTTATAAACTCACGTCGTTAATTTTCTTGCTGGCGATCGAGCCTTGATATAGATCTAGATCGAACCAGAAAGTTGTGCCAATTCCCACTTCACTAATCAGATTAATTTCACTATAGTGTTTTTCAATAATATTTTTGACGATCGATAATCCTAATCCCGTCCCTTCTAGGGTATGAACGCGATTTTCTACCCGATAGAAGCGATCAAATATGGCACTTTGATCCTCGGCATCGATGCCAATACCAGTATCGGATACTTCCACGCGAATTTTGGGAGTTTCTTGGGGATTATCTCTGCTTATTTTATAGGCACGAATCACCACTTTACCGCCAGCAGGAGTAAATTTTAGGGAGTTACCGACTAGATTAGTTAATACCTGTAAAAGTAGATCATAATGACCTAAAATTGGTAGTAAATTGGCTTCAATTTCCGAGCTTAATTCTAGTCCTTTATCCCTAGCATTGAGTTGATAGGTCCTTAGGGTTTGTTCGATTAATTGTCCGATATCGATCGCATCTAAGTTATAGCTACGCGAGGATTCTAACCGAGAAAGATCGAGAACATCATTAACTAAACGAGTTAAGCGATCGGTTTCATGATTGGCGGTTTCTAAAAACTCTCTTTTTTCTGTATCGCTGAGATCCTCACCAAATTCTGTCAGGGTTTCAATAAAAGATTTGATGTTAAATAAAGGGGTTCTTAACTCATGGGAAACATTGCTAATAAATTGACTTTTTGCCTCATTTAATTCTGTTTCTCTGGTGATATCCTGTAGCGTCATGGCAATTCCCCGGACATTCTCCCGATACTGATCGAATACCTGAGTTAACAAAATGCGAATTGTGCAGGGTTTCGGGTTAGTTAAAGATAATCTAAATTCCGACGGGGAATAGTTATTATTTTCCTGATCAATAACAGCATTTTTCTGATTCTGATTAGCAGATTCTTCTGGCTGGAGGGTTTCTCCTGCCGCGATTTGATAGAGAGGTTTAGTTAGTTTAACCGTTAGTTCTGAGGGAAAAAGATGTAGAACATTTTGACCGATAATTTCCTGATCTTCCCAGCCAAATATTTCCCGAGCTGCGGGATTAATTAATAACAATTGAAAGTTAGTATCTAAGAGAATTGCTCCATCAGCAATAGTGGACATTAACGTATCTAGTTTTGCTTTTTCGGCGGTCATTTCTTCGATATTTTGTTCTTCGTACCGTTCTAACTTTTCCGCCATTTCATTAAAACTGAGAATTAATTCCCCTAACTCTCCTCCCAGGGGTAAATCAACGCGCTGCTTAAAATTTCCCGCTGCAATATTTTTGACCCCGAATAATAACTCCTTGATTGGTTTGGTGATAGTTAAAGCATTAAAAACTGCCCCGAGAATCACCATAGCCCAAATCGAGACAAAAACGGCAATAGTAACATCACGGGTTAGATTAGAAGAAGCCACTACAATAGCGTTAGGATTGATCCCGATCGCTAATACTCCCAAATATTTGCCTTCATGATTTAAGGGAACAAAGACATCGGTTACTTCACCGTCGGGGGTTTTATGCTGACGGATGAGGGGAGTTTCCCCATTTTCGCCATAATTTTCCGGTAATTGAATGTGACGCTCGATCGTCAGGGAGTTCTTAACTTCGGCGGTAGAATAGGGAATGCCGAAAAATATTTGACCCTCCTCGTTAGCGTAGATCAAATAACGAACACTGGAGGTACTACTATAAAAACGGGCTGAAAAACGGGCTAAATCGGTTAAATTGTCCTCAGCAATCAGAGGGGAGACATTAGCGGCTAATAACAGCCCTAAATCCCGGCCAAAACGGGTATCATTGAGACGGACATCCTGCTGGATCGTGTTAACCGCCCAAAAGGTTAAACCACTCATCAACAAAGAAACGGCTAAAGTAGCCGCGGCCATTAATTTAGTTTGGAGAGTGAATTCAGACCACCAACGGGCGATCGCTTCTCGGAGACTAGGCAGAAAATTAGACACGGTTAGGCAGCATTAATCTGTATTCTTGAGTACTCTATCGCTCAAATCGCGGGTTAATATGATCATCTTAACTCATTATTAGGCTGGTAGCGGTTAAGCTGGCACTGATCTCACCTAAGTCTCCGAGAAAGTCAAGAAATGCCCAAAAGCGCCAAGAGTTCTAATTTTAGCTACCCCCGGTACTTCTGTGGTGTAGATACTGAACACACCTAAATTTTGCCGTTGACTAGAGGTTTCGATCGCTGGTTTTAAGATTTGATTTTTGATGATATTTCTGGCTGCCACTGGCAAAGAATCGATCGAGCCACAGAGACTGATTTTCTCGCAAGCGATTTTGTCGGCATGAGCGAGGAGTTTTTCCGAGGCGTATTCGCTGTAAAGTTCTTGGGGGGGATTGGTAAATCCCATAATCCCCGCTAATACCCCCAAGGCGATCGCTCCCTTGAAGAAATTACCCCCCATAGCTATTTAGCTCCTTGATTTTGTCTTCTCCACTCTATTTTGACAAGACATTTTCGATCTGGCTAGGGGGACAAGAGAATCACCGCTCACCTGTCCCTCAGCTTATTGAGAAACTGTCAGTAAATGGATATTCAGGGGGAATTTCTTGGGTTTGCGTAAGGCTAGAGTCAGATTGTTTTCAGCAAGCTGTTGCTGTAATCAGAGTCTCAATCATTTGGCACTATGGTCAACCCCACCCATAGTATGATAATTGAACTCTAATTTAGGATCTAGCTGGCTCTAGAGGGGATAACATGGACAAGATCAAGGTGGGATTATTGTTTGGTGGTCGATCGGGAGAACACGAGGTATCTATCAATTCGGCTCGATCGATCCTGCAAGCTTTTAATTATCCCGAAAATCTTGACAAATACGCCGTTATCCCCTTCTATATCGATAAAAATGGCTGTTGGCATTCGGCAGCAACTGCTAGACAAATTTTAACCTCGGGGCAACCCCTAGCTATTGAGAGTGATATAAAAGTCAATATCTGGCAATTTCCCCCGGAAGTGAGGGAAATCGAGGTTTGGTTTCCAATTCTCCACGGACCGAATGGGGAAGATGGCACTTTACAAGGATTACTCACTCTCATGCGGGTTGCTTTTGTGGGTAGTGGGGTCCTGGGTTCATGCTTGGGAATGGATAAAATTGCCATGAAAACTGCTTTTGCAGCCGCCCGATTACCCCAAGTTAAGTATAAGGCCATAACCCGCTCGCAAGTGTGGTCAAATCCCTGTGTTTTTCCGCAATTGTGCGATCAAATCGCCGAGGAAATAGGTTATCCTTGTTTTATTAAACCGGCTAATTTAGGTTCTTCGGTGGGTATTAGTAAAGCACGCAACCGGCAAGAATTAGAGGCTGCTTTAGATAGTGCTGCTAGTTATGATCGACGGATTATTGTTGAAGCAGGAGTTACCGCAAGGGAGATCGAATGTGCGGTTTTAGGTAATGATAATCCCCAAGCTTCTTTGGTGGGAGAAATTACTTTTGATAGTGATTTTTATGACTACGAAACTAAATATACTGACGGGCGATCGAGTATGGTGATTCCCGCTAATATTCCCGATAAAATTGCTAATCAAGTGCGAGAAATGGCTGTAGAAGCATTTAAAGCTGTGGATGCTGCGGGATTGTCGCGGGTGGATTTTTTCTATGTAGAAAATACTGGGGAAGTGTTGATCAATGAAATTAATACTCTGCCGGGGTTTACTAACTTTAGTATGTATCCCCAACTCTGGAAAGCCACCGGTTTAGAGTTTGATAAATTGGTCGATAAGTTGGTACAATTAGCCTTAGAAAGACAGGAAAAATAAGGTTAAATTACCATTATTTCTAGGATAGGAATTACCTATTAAATAGAAGATAAATTTTGTCTTTGATCCCCCCTTATTAAAGGGGGAAACTGACAATTTTTAACACCTAACTACTTAGAGATATTGATCAATTAGATAGTTTCGGGATCAATGCCCAATTCTCGTAATTTTTGGGCTAATTTTTCCCTTTCAAAGATAGCTTGTTCTTTTTCGAGGATAGCCTGTTCTTTTGCCTGTCGTTCCTGTTCCCTTTCTAAAAGAATCTGTTCTTTTGCTTGTCTTTGCTTTAATTCAGCTTCTTGGGGAGTGGGGACTAATTGACCATCGGCGGTAAAATAACGCAATTTCCCCTCAAAAATGCCTAAATATAGTTCTAATTGTTCACTCCATAAATAGCCGTTTTCATTAGCAGAAATAGCTTGATATTGTCCCGCAATTAGTCTAAATCCTTGCAATTCTAAGGTATTAGGATCAAACCAAAAATAATTAGGAGTGCGAAAGGTATTTTGATAGAGAATTTTCTTTTTAGTGCGGTCAATATTGGCCGTAGAATCGGAAAGAATCTCCACGATCACATTGGGATATTTACCCCCTTCTCCCCAAACCACCCAACTTTTGCGGGGACGTTTTTCTGTATCTAAAACCACAAAAAAATCAGGACCACAGAAATCGCGCTTTTTCAGTTGTTCTTCGTTATAGTAGATAGTCAGATTACCGGAAGCATAGTAATCGTTTTTCTCTTGCCATAATAATTCTAGACAACTGAGAAGAATTATGATCTGTTGCAGATGTAAATCACTTTCCAAGGGTGGTTCATCACTCCATAAATCGGTGGGGGGACAGGTAACTTCCGGTAAAATGTCGAGAGTTGTCATAGTTTTTCCCCGTTATACTAGCTTTGTTTAATTATAACTGTTACGCTCTTTTCTGGTCATAGAAAACTAATTTTTGGCTCAATCACGAGTAAAACTGTAGATAATTTGGGTAGCTAATTGTGGTAATTGTGAGAAATCTTCATCGGACATTTTTTGACGATCGAGTTTCATTTGTAATCCCGTCATCGAATCGTCTCCGTCGGAAATTAAAAATTCTAAGCGTTCAATTTCCGACCAATCTTTAAGGTCATTTAATATCTTGTCAATAACCAAAAGGTAAGGATGGGAAGGATTTTTATACCAATTACTGCTGACACCCTGACGAATATCTAAACCTAAATGTACGATCAAAGGAGCGCGATCAAAAAGGGCATTGGCTACCGGTCGGGTTTCTTCTTGGAGAGATAATTGATTAGCGCGACTTAACTGCCGTAACTTCTCTAATTGATGATATCTTTGCGAAATTGACGGCGGATTTTCCCCCCAACTGAGAGCGATGGTGACTAGATAGGTTTGTAAGAATAGATGTCCTAACTTTTCCGCTTTTGTGGCCAGATAATTGGAATTATAATCATTAGCCTCGATCAGCAAAGGTACTCGCTCGACTATTTCCAAACCATAGCCTTTTAATCCGGCAATTTTACGCGGATTATTGGTAATTAAACGAATATTTCTCACCCCCAAATCGTTAAGCATTTGCGCTCCCATGCCGTAATCGCGCAAATCGGCGGGAAATCCTAACCTTTCGTTGGCTTCCACCGTATCTAACCCTATATCCTGTAAAGAATAGGCTTTTAGCTTATTAATTAAGCCAATTCCCCGGCCTTCCTGTCGCAGGTAAACCACCACCCCTAAACCGTTGTTTTCAATCATTTTTAAGGCACTTTGCAACTGTTGCCGACAATCGCAACGCAAGGATCCCAAGGCATCCCCGGTCAGACATTCTGAGTGCATTCGTACCATTACAGGTTGATCACCAAAGAGAGCGGGATCGCCTTTCACAATAGCAATATGTTCGGTTTGATCTAATAAATTTCGGTAGGCATAAAGCTGAAAAGTGCCGAATTGACTGGGAAAATCACAGACCGTTTCCCGATGGACAAAGCGATCATGTTTTAAGCGATAACTGATCAGATCGGCAATGCTAATTAACTTTAAATTATGTTGACGAGCGTATTCAAATAGTTGCGGTAAACGGGCCATGGAACCATCGGGATTTTGGATCTCACAGATAACTCCCGCCGGATACAACCCGGCTAATCGAGCCAGATCCACGGCTGCCTCCGTATGACCGGCGCGTTTTAAGACTCCACCGGCTTTAGCACGAATCGGGAAGACATGACCGGGACGGGTGAGATCGTCGGGACGAGTGACTGGATTAAGGGCAACTTGCACGGTTTTCGCCCGATCTTCTGCCGAAATACCAGTTTTAACCCCTAAATGGGGAGCGGCATCGATGCTAACAGTAAAAGCGGTTTGATTGCTATCGGTGTTTTTTGTCACCATCAAGGGTAATTCGAGAGCATCAAGACGCTCTCCCGTCATTGCCAGACAGATTAAACCGCGAGCTTGCACTGCCATGAAGTTAATCAGATCGGGGGTGGCAAATTGGGCCGCACAGATTAGATCTCCTTCATTTTCGCGATTCTCATCATCAACTACGACAATGGCACGTCCGGCTTTGATTTCCGCTAAGGCAGTATCGATAGAGTCAAAAGCGATCGAAGTGACAGTCACAGGCATTAAAACGAGGGAATTATTTTCATTCTACAGGTTTGCTCGATCTGCTGAGGTTCAATTTCTACAAGTGCCCTAGAAAGAAGTCTCCCGGTGAACCTGACGGCTGCCCGGGAGACTTTTAGTTATCTTAAGCTAGAAAATTAGTTCAAACTAGCGGGGGTGATGCTGGCAACTTTGCCACCGAGACGGTTGATCTGTTGCAGGGTGTTATTTAACTGTTCAAAGGGGACGATAACCGCTTTGCTACTGCGACGGACACTGGGATAACCCGGTTTGCTAATAGCGGCAATTTCCACGCGATAGAGCTTACCCACATCACCATAGGCCACACTACCACCCAGAGCTTTACTGGGGGTGTTGCGTTGAGCAGAGGGACGATAGGCCCAACCATCGCTGCCACCGGAGGGACCGACTACTGCCGAAGCGCCGTTTTGAGCTAATTCCACCGCTAAACGGGAGGTTTTGCCAGCAATCTGCGAGCGATCGCTGTTGGCATAACCGCGATAGAGTTGGAACATCCGGGTAAATCCCACGGTTTTTTGACCGGGTTGGCTGGCAAAACCGCGATAGTAGGGAACGATGCTATCGCCGAAGTTTTCGGTATATTCGGCGGAATCGATGTAGGAGTCGATATCGGCCTCGAATCCTTTGTTTTCATAGAGATCGAGGTGATAGACCACTTCCGACTCATCGTAGGGAGCGCGACCTAAAAGATGTTTGATATTAAGTTCGATGACGCGGGTTTGGAAGTTACCGTAGAAGAATTTGTTCTTATACAGTTCCGATTTGGCCACGGCGCGGACGAATTCCCGCACGGTGATCGAACCGTTGCAGAGTAAGGATTCGGCACTGGTAAGGCGCTCGGAACGCATGATATAGTCATTGCCTAGCACCTGACGATAGACAGCGCGAATAACCGCCTGTGCGTCGTCACGGGACCAATCGGGACGTAATTCCACGGGAGCAACCTCGCTAAAAGCGGTTGTCCCTAAACGGGAAGCTGAGGTAGTAATTGCCACTAAAGTTCTCCTACAAAAAAATGATCATTTTCTGACCGCTCAAAACTAGGCGAGAATAAGTTCGATTACCTGGCCGCCTTGACGGTTGATTTCTTGCAATTTGTTCGATAGTTGCTCGTAGGCAACGAGATATTCGCTCACACTGCGACGCACACGGGTTTGTCGTCCCGCTTTTGCGCCACTAACCACGCGCAAGCGATAGAATTTGCCCCGATCGCCCCCAGCTAATCCGGTTAAGGATTGACCGGTTCCGTTAATATAAACGGGGGAAGCACTGTTATAGGCTAGTTCCCTGGTCAGTTTTCCCTCTTTTAACGGCGCGCGATCGCTGGTCGCATAACCGCGATAGACTTGGAACAGCCGACTAAAACCGACGGTTTTCTGACCGGTTTGGCTGGCGAAACCGCGATAGTAGGGGACAATGTTCTGGCCGAAGTGTTCCTCGTATTCGGGGGAATCGAAATAGGAATTAATTTCTGCTTCGTAACCCTGTTGATTGTAGAGATCGGTGTGGAAAGCGATCTCGGCTTGATCGTAGGGAGCGCGACCGAGCAGGTGTTTATAATTCAACTCGATAAAGCGATTTTGGGGATTGCTGTGGAAAAATTTCTTCCGATATAGTTCTGATTGAGCGATCGCCCGAACAAAATCCTTGACGCTAATCGAACGATTGCGTAAGAGGGATTCTAGGCTGATGAGGCGCTCGCTGGACATCAGATGCTCGTTGCCCAATATCTGTCGATAGGCCCCGCGGATCACCACTTCTACCTGTTTATCACTGTCGGTGGAGCGTAATTCTAAGCGGGGGGAACCGTTGTAGGGTTCAAATCCCAGTCTTTGGGCCGCTATCAAGCTAGTCATCGTCGATCCTCCTGAAACTAACCTTTAATGGATATAACAAAGTCTGGAAGAACAGGTGATTGCTAACCCTTTTGCTAACAACCCCCTGTCTTTCCAGACCAGCAGTTTTTTCGATCAAACTAGCTGAGAGCGTTGATCGCGTAGTCGATGTAGGAGTTGGCTTCTACCGCAGGGTCGCCACTTAAACCATGGTTGGCTTTGATGTATTTGAGGGCTTCGATGTACCAGCTAGGAGACAGGTCGAAGGTGCGGTTGATTTCGTCGATACCAGCGATGAGGTACTCGTCCATCGGACCGGTTCCACCGGCAACTAAGCAGTAGGTCACCATGCGGAGGTAGTAACCGATGTCACGAGCGCATTTTTCTTTACCGCGTTGGTCCGCCGCAAAGTTAGCCCCTTGCATTTGGGTGGTGTAGGGGTATTTGTTGTACACCGCTTGAGCTGCGCCGGAGATCAAAGAACTGGCTTTTTCAGTCAATACTTTAGCGGCGGCGAGGCCGGCAGCAGCTTGACGAAAACGACCGAAAGCAGTTTGGATTTCGGTGCTGCTTAAGAAACGACCTTGAGAATCAGCGGCTGCTACGGCTTCGGTAAGGGGGGTTTTCATTGTTTGGTATCTCCCAATAATCTTGCAATAAGTTTCCTACGGTTTAATTGAGACTAGCCCCAGGGACTAGGCGACAGCAGCGGCGGCGCGGTCGAAGTAGCTGGCAATTTCAGACATCAAAGCACTGCAATCGCCGGGGGTGATACCGTTGCGATCGTTAGCAATGGATAAAGCAGCTTCTTTCATTTTGCTTACGCCAGCAGCCACGGAAGCTCCAGGTACTCCTAAAGCTACATAGGTTTCGCGCAGACCATTTAAGCAACGATCATCGAGAACACTGCCGTCGCCAGAGAAGGTAGCGTAGGTAACATAGCGCAAGATGATTTCCATGTCCCGTAAGCAAGCGGCCATACGACGGCTGGTGTAGGCATTACCACCGGGGGTGATCAGTTGGGGCTGTTCAGCGAACAGGCTACGAGCGGCGTTAGCAACGATGGTGGAAGCGTTACTGGTGATCCGGTTAACAGAGTCCATCCGTTTGTTGCTCTCGGCAACCATGGCGCTGAGAGCGTCTAGTTGGGAAGAGCTTAAATATTCGCCACGAGCATCAGCTTGGGATACTACCCGGGTGAATGCGTCAAACATTGTGACAATCTCCTAAATTGAAATGGGATTTGCTTGCAATTAAAATTTTCCCTCTTAAGGGATTTCACGGTGAGTCTGGACGAGCCTTGACCGCGATTGTTGCGATTTACTTTAAGAAACCTGAAAAAACTTCATGGCCCTCTCATAAATCACCTAAGGAGGTTAAACAAGTATCCAGCTTAACTTTTGTCTGTTATCTTGGCCCCTCAAGTTAAATTTATACACTGCTGTCGAAACTTTGTTTGTTACATATTATTAAGTTTTTTGCTGTCTTTTTGTAACAGTCACTTAACAATGACTCGATCGAGTTGGTCATCAATTCCTGACATGGCTCAAAGCCTCTCACTGTCGGGAAATCAGAGACAGCAAGGCTTTAAGGGTATAAAGGGCAGCAAGATAAAATTTTTAAGTTTTTTTTAATATTTCCCCGCTTTCCCTTCCCCCATTGCCCAAGGATTGCCCTTTCCAGGCCTCAAATACGATGAAGTTTTGTAAAGAAGGGTGTGGGGAGTGGGGTGTGACCCCCCCAACCCCCCCGACATCGGGGGGGCAGGGGGGGTGTGGGGTGTGGGGTGTGGGGTGTGGGGGGAGAATAAATAAAAATAATCTCCTGTCTCCTGACTCCTGACTCCTGACTCCTGACTCCTGACTCCTGACTCCTGACTCCTGAAGTTAAACTAGAAACCAGTGATCAAAAAAACTAGCCGTCCGAACCCGATGATTTCCTCCTTTCCTGTCCCCAATAGCTTAAATTGCCCTCAAATTCGCCTTGCTATTCGTTCTCTGCAGCCGCAATTAGTCCACTGGCGCCGACAAATACACCAAAAACCAGAACTAGGCTTTCAAGAACATCTCACCGCCTCCTTAATCAGTCAAACCCTGACTAAATACGGAATTGACCATCAAACCGGTATCGCCGGCACCGGAATTGTCGCCACTATCGAAGGCAGTCAACCGGGGCCAGTTTTGGCCCTGCGGGCCGATATGGATGCACTACCGATCGCCGAAGCCAACCAAGTCCCCTATCGTTCCCAACATCCGGGCCAAATGCACGCCTGTGGTCACGATGGTCACACAGCGATCGCCCTCGGTACAGCAGTTTACCTAGCACAAAACCGTCACGATGTCAAGGGGATCGTAAAAATTATTTTCCAACCCGCCGAAGAGGGGCCGGGGGGTGCAAAACCGATGATCGAAGCGGGAGTGCTGAAAAATCCCGACGTGGAGGGAATTATCGGGCTACATCTCTGGAATAATCTGCCCTTAGGGACAGTGGGCGTAAAAAATGGGGCCTTAATGGCGGCGGTGGAATGTTTCGATCTCCAGATTCAAGGCCGGGGCGGCCACGGGGCAATTCCCCATCAAACCGTCGATTCACTACTGGTGGCGGCCCAAATCGTCAACGCCTTGCAAACTATCGTCGCCCGCAACCTTAACCCCCTCGATGCCGCCGTAGTGACTGTGGGTAAATTAGCAGCGGGAAGCGCCAGAAACGTGATCGCCGATAGTGCTAATCTCAGTGGGACGGTGCGCTATTTCAATCCCCAGTTAGGGGGCTATTTCCGACAACGCATGGAAGAAATTATCGCGGGCATCTGTCAAAGTCAGGGGGCTAGTTATCAATTCGATTACTGGCAATTGTATCCCCCGGTAATCAATCATGATCAGATGGCGGAATTAGTGCGCTCAATCGCCGCACAAGTGGTGGAAACCCCGGCTGGAATCGTTCCCGAATGTCAAACCCTGGGAGGGGAAGATATGTCCTTCTTTTTACAGGAAGTACCCGGCTGTTATTTCTTCTTGGGGTCCGCCAATCCCGAATTAGGATTAGCCTATCCCCACCATCATCCCCGCTTTGATTTTGATGAATCGGTGTTAACCATGGGAGTCGAGATTTTTGTCCGTTGCGTCGAAAAATTCTGTAACTCTAAGACTTTCTAGCAATCCGTTCAGGGTGAACAGTTTTTGTCAAACCCGAAACCGCTAAACTGATCACTGAATCAGACAGGTAAAAAAACCCATGAACAATAATACCCACGAAAACGATGCTCAACGGGTGAAAATCCTCAGCGAAGCCCTACCCTATATACAAGAATTTCGCGGTCGTACCGTAGTGGTTAAATACGGTGGTGCGGCCATGAATAACAGCGATATCAAAGACACAGTTATGCGAGATATCGTTTTTCTCTCCTGTGTGGGGGTTCGTCCCGTGATTGTCCACGGTGGCGGTCCAGAAATCAATAGTTGGCTGGATAAATTAGGTATTGAACCCCAATTTAAAGACGGTTTACGCGTCACCGATGCCGCCACTATGGATGTGGTAGAAATGGTGCTAGTCGGGCGCGTCAATAAAGAAATTGTTGCCCTGATCAATCAAGCCGGCGGTAAAGCGGTAGGATTATGCGGTAAGGATGGTAATCTGATCACTGCTCGTCCCGTGGGTAAAGAGGGTATTGGTTTTGTTGGAGAAGTCAGCGGTGTCGATACTAGCGTCGTCGAATCCTTGGTCAATAGTGGCTATATTCCCGTGATTTCCAGTGTGGCCGCCGATGAAACTGGCCAAGCTCATAATATCAATGCCGATACGGTAGCCGGAGAAATAGCGGCGGCTCTAGGGGCGGCTAAACTGATTTTGATGACCGATACAGCTGGAATTTTAGAGAACTACAAAGATCCTTCCACTTTATTGGCTAAATTAGATATCCAACAGGCCCGGGAGTTGATTCAAAAAGGCATCGTTGCCGGCGGGATGATTCCCAAAGTTGGCTGCTGTGTGCGATCGCTGGCTCAGGGAGTTCAGGCCGCTCACATTATCGATGGTCGTCTTGCCCACGCCCTTTTACTGGAAATTTTCACCGATCAAGGCATCGGTTCCATGATTGTGGCCTCCGGTTATACTAATCTATAGTAGTAATTACCGTACTTTTGGCTAAAAAGACTTGCCTAAAACCACGGATCTGGTGTACAAGTAAGTTAATAAACGCGCTTCTCGCTCCTTTGTAATGGCAAAAGTCTTAGTCTTGAGTTAGTTTAGTCGGGAAGCGCAAAATCCGAAGTTTTCATAGCAATTGAATTTATGACCAAACAAGCTGTAGCTCACCCGATGGTGAAGTTTCAACGCAAGGTTAGCAAGTGGATAGATGCGAAAGTAGTCAAACCTAGCGATAGTATCTGGAAACTCGCTCTTTTATATGGAGATGAGTGGGGATACTGGAAGCAAGAGCTGCTCGATTTCGGTTTCTCCATGCAAGACCCTCTCAGCGAAGTGGTAGCGGTAGAAGCTTGGGACGAAGAATAAGCGACCATCGACTCAAAAGCGGCTTTCTACTAGGAATATCCCCATGGGATCGACTCCGATTATCCTTTCCGCTCTGGTTATCTTATCCTTAAGTGCCAGTTGTTCTCCCCAGACAGAAACCCAACCACCGTCACCAGCAGCCCGTACTACTACCGTCAACGTCACCACCGCTAAACTGGCAACCATCGGACGCAATCTCGATTACACGGGAACTACCCGACCTTTAAAAGTGGTTTCTCTGCGATCGCAAGCCACCGGTCAGTTACTCAATCTCCCCGTCGAGGTGGGAGATGAGGTGCAATTAGGACAAATCCTCGCTCATGTTGATGATCGTCTCCTTGCCACCGTTGTCCGGCAAGAAAAATCCGCCCTGTCGGCCCTAGAAGCAGAATTAGCCCGGGCGAGAATTGAAGTCAGTAACGCTGAAATTGAAGTGGAGCGCCTACAACTACAATACCAACAGGCCAAAAATGATGGCGAGCGTCTGCAAAAATTAGCCCTAGAAGGGGCGATTCCCCTGCAACAGGGCGAAACAGCCCAAACCGCGGCGGCAGTGGCTTTAAAAGCCGTTAATAGCGGGAGATCGAGAATTAAAGTCGAGGAACAGGTGGTGGCGGCAATTATCGGCAGAATTGCCGCCCAAAAATCGGTCATCGCTCAGGAACAACAACGTCAGGCCTACGCTATTCTTAAATCACCGGCGACGGGGATAGTTATCGAAAAACTAAAAGAGCCGGGGGATTTAGTCAGTATCGGCGATGAAGTCCTCAAAATTGGTGATTTTCAACAGGTCAAGGTAGTAGTATTATTATCGGAATTGGATTTAAAAACGATTAATTTAGGACAAACGGTTAATGTCAGCCTTGATGCTTTCGGTGAGAGAAATTTTTCCGGTCGCATCAACAGGATTTTTCCCCTCAGCCAAGGCACGGCCCGGCGGATTCCCGTGGAGATTACTCTACCCAATGGGGATGGTTTAATTAAAGGGGGATTATTGGCCCGGGTGCGGTTTAATAATAATTCTGCCCCTCAGGTGATTGTCCCCGAAACAGCAATTGTCAGTCAGGGGGAATCCCCAGCCATTTTTGTCCTTTCCGAGTCTAACTCACAAGTGCAAAAACGTCCCGTTCGTCTCGGTCAAGCGCTCGACGGTCAAGTAGAAATTATCACCGGACTTGAACCGGGGGAGCGTTTCGTCGTTAATAGTAGTAAACCTTTGCAAAATGGTGAAAAAGTCCGCGTCAGTGTCCTGAGTAATCCTTGATGAGTCAGGGTTTAGCGACTTTTGTTGTGATCAGTAAACAGTAATCAGTAATCAGTAGGGGGTGGGGTGTGGGGAAATGGACAAGTGGAGCATTTGGCTGAAATTTCCCTAAACCCCCAAACCCCCAAAACCCTATCACCCTAACGACCGACTCCTAACGACCGTCTCGGAGTCTCCTGAAAGTTTTTAAATATTTTTCCACATCAGCAAAGAGCGAGTTTGAAAGCCGAGATTTTGGTAGAGATTGAGAGCATTGTCGTTATTGATGAAGACTTGTAAACCGATGCGGGTTTGTCCGCGACTTTTTGCCCAATCCTTAGCTCGATCGATTAGTGCGCTGGCGATACCTTGGCGACGATGCTGGGGATCGACGTAAATTAGGAAAATATGACCATAGCGATCGCCTGTCACCTGATCGACGGCACTCCCCATCCAGAGACAAGCGATCGCCGTTTGTTGCGCTTCGACGATCCACAGGGGAGTATCGAGGCAAAAAAACTGTCTGACTGTATCAGCTAGATGGGAGAGGTTTTTTTGTTCGGGAAAAAATTCTTCATAGGTGCGGGTGAGAAAATTAATTAGTAGATAGCGATCGCTTGTTTTTCCCAGTCGCAGCTGATAATTTTCGGGAAGGTTAGCCATGCCAAGGATAAAAGAAAATTATGCCCAGGGATGGCTCGATCGGAGCGGGTGCCGCTAAATCTGCCGGTAAAAAAATCCGGATGCCGGTGGCAACCAGAGCAACTAAAAACACTAAGATAGTCAGGAGCGGGGCGATATATTGCCGGAAAAAAGCCATAATTATTTGATCTCTACACTGCTGTTCTTTCTATTTTAAAGATTGCCAGTGGACATATCAGCAATTTTTTTCCTAAAAATTCGCCTAAAAAAAGTGACCGGCATACCGATCACCAGAAACCGACAACTAGACTATGACTAAACACCGATCAAATCTAACGAAGGTGCAAATAGGCCGCCTCTGCTTCCAATTGACGCACTAAAGCTTCATTTCCCTGCGCTCTAGCTACTTCCAGTCGGTGTTGTAAATTTCTGCGGAGTGTTTCCCTATGGGCCACGGTGGCCTGTGTTAGGACTTGCTGACGATTTTTGTTCATGATGGACAGACTTTTGAGCGACTTAACTTACCTTATATCTAAATCATAACATTCTCCTTGGTAAACTGTATCTTTAGCTACTGAATTTAGCGTTAAGATTTATTAACAGTGTTGGCCACCATAGGGACAAGTCGATGACGGAAAAGGCAATAATAACCCTTACTAGCGATTTTGGACTACAGGACGGTTATGTGGGCATGATCAAGGGAGTAATTGCGGGAATTGCCCCCCATGCTCGCACGATCGATCTGAATCATCAAATTTCGCCCCAAGACCTTTACGCTGGTCGTTTTATCCTCCTGAATGCCTATCAATATTTTCCCCAAGGCACTATTCATCTGGCAGTTATAGATCCAGGGGTAGGAAGCAAAAGACGCGGGGTAGGGATTCGTTTTGCCGGTGGTTATTTAGTCGGTCCAGATAATGGTTTATTTAGTGGCATTTTAAGTCAATCTCCCGCTCTATCTGCCGTTAATCTCAATAATTCTTCCTATTGGCGCACCCCTAACCCTAGCACTACTTTTCACGGTCGTGATATTTTTGCTGCTGTGGCCGCTTATTTGGCCCGGGGAGTACCCCTAGAAATGTTAGGTGAGATTATTGATCCCGATAGCTTGCAACAATTAGCGATCGCTGTTCCGCAAATCGAGGAAGATAAAATTAGGGGTCAAATTCAATATATTGACATTTTCGGCAATTTAATCAGTAATATTCCCGATTATCTCCTAGAGGGAAAAAATTGGTCAGTGCGGTTGGGTTCAAAAATTATCCCCGCAAAAAACACCTACAGTGATGTTCCTTGCGGGGAAATAGTCGCTTTTATCGGTAGTCACGGGGGGTTAGAAATTGCCGTCAATAGTGGGAGCGCCCAAAAGCAATTACACCTAAATATTGGCGATGCGATCGAGGTTAGAATAGATAGGAGCCAGTGATCAGTGATCAGTGATCAGTTATCAGTGATCACTGATCAGATTTGAGTTTTAAGGGTTCTTAGTTACTTGATATAGTTTGATCGGGTGGCATAAATCCACTAAATCCTTATCTGGCAAGAGACTTAATTGATTAGTTCATTCTAGATCAAAAATAATTGACAAAAATCGCTAAATGCCTTTCTCTATAAGGGTTTCATCCCTTATAACCCCCGTCTATTGCATAACACAAACCGAAGAGCCAAACCGTTTTAAGTTCACTGATAACTGATAACTGATAACTGATAACTGATAACTGATATAGCCTTTTAATCAATTCTCATACTAATATCTAACCAAGTAGAACGGGTAATCGGGGCGCTAGTAGAAATATAATCTACTCCTGTTTCGGCCACGTTGCGAATGCGATCGAGGGTAATATTTCCCGATGCTTCTATTTTGGTTTTACTATTAAAATTGCGGATCATCTCCACAGCAGTTTGCATCATCTCTAAATCCATATTATCTAACATAATGATCTCTACCTGCTGCTGCAGAGCCTGATTCACTTCTTCTAATTGACTGGTTTCCACCTCAATTGTGAGAGGATAGGGCATATTTTGCCGTACACGAAGCACTGCTTCCTCAATGCTGCCCGCTGCTTGAATATGATTATCTTTAATCATAATTGCATCATCTAAGCCCAAACGATGGTTAATAGCGCCACCGATACTGGAGGCATATTTTTCTAAAATTCGCAATCCGGGGGTAGTTTTGCGAGTATCCACCAATCTTGTCGATAAATCGGCAATTTTCTCCACATACTGACGAGTGGCACTAGCGATTCCACTCAAGCGCATGGCAAGATTTAAAGCGACTCTTTCCCCGATTAACAGCGCATCGAAGGAACCTTCTATCTCGGCAATAACTTTAGACTTGGGGCAGAATTCCCCCTCGGCAACGGTGGGGGTAAAGTGAATAGTGGGGTTAAGCAGTTGAAAAACTCGTTCAGCTACGGGTAAACCAGCAATAACTCCCGCTTCTTTGGCAATCCAACTAGCTTGACCGATTTTAGCATGACCGAAGAAAATTGCTTGGGTAGTGCGATCGCCTCTACCGAGATCTTCTCGTAACCAGTTTTCTAACAAGGGATCAAGAACTAATAGGGGCGGTAACATAGAATTTATCGAAACAATCGGGACGTATTTATTTTAAGTCTAGAAATGTTTGACCTGTTTGTAAACTTTCTTTAATCGAAACTTATCCCTTCATAGATTAACTCGATCGCACAGTGAAAATCGAGACTAGATAGAATAATTTCTTCTCCTTGACTATAAGCGCAGTAAAACCAAATTTTATCTTCACCGCGACGATAAACTTCAACACTGATCGATTCAGGATCGACTAAAACGTATTCTTGTAAACTAGGAATCTGACGATAATATTGTAACTTTTTAGTGCGATCGTAGTTTCCTGTGCTAGGGGAAAGCACTTCAATAATCACTTGTGGATGTTGAATAAAATTACGAGATTCTCTATCCCTAAAATCGCAACTAATCACCAAATCGGGATAAAAATAACGACTATTATTAGCTTGTACTTTCGCATCAGATACATTCACCCGACAGCCTCGCGGACGGAGATGAAGTCTTAAAGCAGTGTAAAAATTCAAGGTAATATCATTATGGGGCAGACTACCCCCAGTCATGGCGATAATTTCCCCATCAATGTATTCATGGCGACATTCCTGTGTAGCTTCCCATTCTAGATACTCTTCCGGGGTCATTCTTTCTGGGTATTGAGGTTGAGCGATCATTTTTCTTTTTCCTTGTCAACTAACTAAATTAATATCCCATTTCCTTTTTATGTTATACCATTTTCTCAGCCGAAGATTGAAGAATAGTCATAAGCTGTTCGTAATTTAAATTGCTTGTTGAGACGAGGCAAAAGGCAAGAGGCAACAGTAAAGGGATTAGGGTAGGTTCGGTTAATCTAAGAATAAGCGGTTTAAATGCGTCTTAGCTTAAAACCTCTTGCATAATTAATTTTTGAGGTTTTTGAACCCTCAAAAATAAGGATTAAATCGCATAAAATCCATAAATAGACCATTTAATTGATTATTATTCATTCTTAATTCTCCTGACTACTGACTACTGACTCCTAACCCTAACAACAATTTTTGATTTTTACAAGAGGTCTATAATTAAGCGGCGACTGATTACCCTAATGATAAGATAGAGAGAGAAAGCATTATTGTCGCAGGTCGCTAAGATGACGAAAACAGTTGCCGATATCATGACTCCCAATCCCATCACCGTCACCGCTAACACTTCTCTGTCTGAAGCAGTGAAGATTTTGGCCGAAAAGCGGTTTAGTGGTTTACCCGTGGTGGATGACAATATGCGACTGATTGGGGTTATCTCCGAAACTGACCTTATGTGGCAGGAAACGGGAGTAGAAGCTCCTCCTTACATTATGCTCCTCGATAGCGTCATCTATCTACAAAATCCTAGCCGTCACGAGAAATTACTCCATAAAGCTCTCGGTCAAACCGTGGGGGAAGTAATGACCGATAAACCTATTAGTATCACAGCCGATCGCCCTTTGAAAGAAGCGGCCTCGTTAATGTATGATCGTCATGTGCGTCGTTTACCGGTGATTGAGGAAGAAACCCACAAAGTAATCGGTATTATCACTCGCGGCGATATCATTCGCGATATGGCAAAATCGGAAGCATAATGGCTTTTCTAGGGCAACAATTAACTAAAAGGTCTTGAACAAATGAATCAATCTCAGGAAACGGTTACTTATTCCCTAGAAACTATCTTGATGCGGATGGAGGGAAAAATCGATTCGTTACAAAAAGATGTGACGGATTTAAAGGTAGGACAAGCGGTGTTAACGGGAAAAGTTGAGGGAATAGAAAATCGACTAAACTCATTAGAAGGAAACCAAAAATATCAGGTTTGGGCATTAATTGTCCTCTTAGCTGGGGCAATTGTGAAAACTTTTTTTCTGAGCAGTAATCCCTAAATTCTTATTTCCTTTGCAATTTCTCTAAAAACTATCAGAATGAAGCGCCGTCAATTTTTCATTAATTCCGCTCTAACTGCTGTTAGTTTTTCCCTAATTCCTAGAAAAGTTTTTAGCAGTAATTTTCCTCTAATTAAACCGCCACATCTACAACCGGGGGATGGAGTGGGTATTATTAGTCCGGCGGGGGCAACTTTTAAAGAAGATGATTTAAATATAGTTATCGAAGCAGTTAAAGCTTTAAAATTAGTCCCAAAAGTTGGTCAATACGCTTTAGATCGTTATGGTTATCTAGCGGGTAAAGATAGCGAGCGAGCGTCGGATATAAATCAATTTTTTGCCGATGATAATATTGCCCTAATTTTACCAATTCGCGGTGGTTGGGGAAGCGCTCGTTTATTACCTTATCTCGACTACGATTTAATTCGCCGTCATCCGAAAATCATCTGTGGTTTTAGTGATATAACTTCCTTATTATTGGCTATTTATGCCAAAACTGGTTTAGTTACTTTCCATGCTCCCAATGGCTTTTCTAGTTGGCGCACTGCTCAAACTGAAAGCTTTCGACAGGTTTTATTTTCTGGGGAAAAGTTAACTTTTAGAAATGTTCCCGATCCCGATGATGCCAATCGTTTAATGCGGGTAAAAAATCGGATTCAAACTATTACTAAAGGTCAAGCAAAAGGTAAATTAATCGGTGGTAATTTAACCACTTTAGCCTCAATAGTTGGTTCTCCCTATCTACCAGATTTTACTGGTGCAATCCTATTTTTAGAAGATATTGGTGAAGATATTTATGAAATTGATCGCCTTTTAAATCAATTAAAATTAGCAGGAATTTTTGATAATTTAGCTGGTTTTATATTCGGTCAATGCATCAATTGTAGTGCCGATAGTGACTATGGTTCCCTGACTTTAGAAGAAGTAATCCGAGAATATATTCAACCTTTAAAAATTCCCGCTTGTTTAGGTTTAATGATCGGACATTTGGAGATTATCGAGACTATTGCTATTGGTATTGAGGTAGAATTTGATGCTAATCGGGGAACAATTACTATGTTAGAATCGGCGGTTAGTAAACCGTAAAATAGCTGACTGTTGCTATTCCCTTTTTTAACTGATAACGGAATATTTAGACTGGCGAAGTCGGCTCCATCTTATTATTATACTAAATCCGTTGAGTATAGGCTAGTTATGAGGAGAGGCACTCATGCAAGAGGCAAAAGCTTCAGAAGCTGATTACTGATTACTGATTACTGATTACTGATTACTGTCGCGGTTGTACGGGGAAACCTTGACGCTGAAGCATTTCCGCCGCATCTTGGCCCGGTTGATAGTTGATACCGAGGGTAGAGGTGGCCGAATCTTCGATGATTTTGGGAGTGAGGAGAATAATCACCTCCGAGCGATCGTTGCGATT
Source organism: Microcystis wesenbergii FACHB-1317 (assembly GCF_014696875.1). Classification (GTDB taxonomy): domain Bacteria; phylum Cyanobacteriota; class Cyanobacteriia; order Cyanobacteriales; family Microcystaceae; genus Microcystis; species Microcystis wesenbergii_A. Next base: position 27,959 of record NZ_JACJQV010000112.1, read on the forward strand.
GGTACGACTGCGGAATAAAGCCCCTAAAATGGGAATATCGCCTAAAATTGGCACTTTTCTCTCAGAACTCTGTTGGCGCTCTTGGATAATCCCCGAAAGAATTAAACTCTGTCCATCCCGGAGACGAACTAAACCAGAGGTTAATTCCCGACGAATCAGAGGGGTAAGGGTGTTGACTGTGAGACCACCGCTATTAAATTCAATTGGAGACCCCGGAGAGGCAATGGTAGGGCTAACGGACAGGGAAATAAAGCCGTTATCATCCACCTGATCGATGTTTACCGCTAAAGTTAATCCAGCATCGGCCAGTACAGGGGTAGTGGTGCGTACACCACTGAGAGGATCCACCTGTGTGTTAACACTTTCTAGCACTTTCTCAGTCAGCTTAACGGTGGCCTGTTGACCTTCCTGCACTACCAGCGAGGGATCGGTGAGAATCTTGGCATTTCCTGTCTGAATTGACGCTTGCAGGGTCATCAGGAATTTTTGGGGATATTGGAACAGGGTCGGGGGTTCGTAGGTGAAGACAGGTGGTGTACCAGGTGTAGTGACTCCGGTGATGGGATTGAACGTGGCTGGCTCGCCTGGTGTAAATTCACTCAATCCGGGCTGAAAAGGGTTACTAATCCGACCAAAACTAGGGCGCGAGTAGGGTGTTAGACCCCCTGAAAAGTCATTCGGTCCCTGGTTAACACGGCCAAAAGGAGCGCCATTCTGAATGTCAATAAAAGTTTGAATTGCTGCTGTCCCCGTACCCGATATGATATCAAGAATCGGCACAACAGGCTGTGCAAAAGCCCCCGGTCTGGATACAGTTGAGCTACTGGGTGGGTTCATATTACCAAAGTTCAGCACTGCCGCCCCGTTATCTTGAACGAAGAAACCATCATTAAACCCAAAGGAAAAACTACTGCTAAAACTCTCGGTATTGAGCAGGTTGACATCAATAACTTTGACATTGACCACTACCTGACGGCGACGGGCATCCAGTTGGGTTAATAAAGAGGTGGCGATCTGTACTTGTCGGGGTTCGCCGATTAAATTAATAGAATTAAGGCGCTCGTCGGCGGCAACTCTTAAACCAGTTAAAAGTAAGGCAGCTTTTGAGTCTTTCGTTTCTTGGGGGGCCAGTGGCTCTAGGGTGGGAGGAACATCCCGGCGACCGATGACCCGTCCGGTGAGGGGATCGACGATATCCTCGGTTTGGGTAACTAAACGCTGGTATTCTGCCCCTTGGGTGGCGAGGAAAGTGGCGGCGGCGACGGCTTTAACTTGGTTGAGGCGCAGGGTGCGGCTAATCAGATTACGAGCGCCTTGGGGTAATTGCGCCCCGACAAAGATGGTTTTACCCTGACGGTTGGCCTGTAGTCCAGAAATTAACAATACGGCGTTAAAAATGCTTTCCACCGATTCGTTAGTAAATTCCAAGGAAACTGTCTGAGAAGTGGCGTTAGCTTCCCCCTGGGCGCTGGTGAAAACGACGTTATAACCGGCATAGTTAGCAAGGGTCATTAACACTTCTCTAGCGGAAGCTTCCCGGAGTAAAACACGAGGTACGGTGATATTGCGCTCAAATTTGATCTTTTCGGCACTAGCATCGATGTTAGAGATGGCAATGTCTCCCACCGGTGGGGCAACGGCTCGCGGTAGGGTGGGAGCGCCGGGGACTTGGGGTGCGCCTTGAATGATAATTTCTGGGTTAGGGACAAGGGGCGCACTTTGGGCGAGCAGTTTTTCACTAGCTAAAATGCGATCGCTGATTTCCTTTTGTACGGCATCGGGGGTGGGAAGGAGATTCTTAGGTCTTTTTTGTAAATTTTCTTGACTAAACTCTTGCGAAAATTCAATTTTTGATGTACTCGATTTTAACTCTGAACCATCGAAGGATTCGGGGGTTTCGGCCAAGGCGCTCAGGGGAGCCATCAATAAAAACGAGGCAATTTGCGGGATAAACAGGGCATAGCGAGACTGATTCACTTTAATTTCACTCCTCACAATTAGGGGATTCAACGGATAAAAAACCCAATACTGACAATGGAATCAAGACTATTTAATCATTGAAAGTTCTCCTATTGGGGCGGACTAGCGGGTAGGGTTGATTCATTTAAATTAAGTACAGCGGATTTTGAGTCAATAAATTTGAATGAAAATTCTCAAGTTTATCTTTTTCTAATCAAAAGAGTTAGTGACAATAACTAAT
>NZ_JACJQV010000113.1 GCF_014696875.1 Microcystis wesenbergii FACHB-1317
GCCATTTTTCCCAGTAATCCCAGCAGTTCTCTAGGATTATTATCGAGAATCTGGGGTGAAAACCAGACATCGATTTCTCGTACTTCTCCTCGTACAACCCGTGCCGATTTTACTTCTCCCAGAGAAGATAATAATTCTTCGAGATAATCTTTGGCAAACTGGTCATGAATAAATCTAGTCATAGGTTTATCTAAACATGATTTAATAACTTATCTCGTAATTGCTTAATCCGATCACGATATTTAGCTGCTGACTCGAATTCTAGATTTTTCGCCGCTTCTTTCATTTGCGCTTCTAGTTGTTGAATTAACTCGGGAATTTGTTCTAAAGAAAGTTCTTCTATATTCTCACAAACCTGCTCTAATTGTTGGGAATTTAGGCGACGAGAAATATCCAGAAAAGCCAAAATTGAATTACTCGACCTTTTAACAATCGATTGCGGAATAATCCCATGTTTTTGGTTATGTTCCTGTTGAATAGCTCGCCGTCTCTTGGTTTCTTCGATCGCATTAATCATACTATCGGTGAGATTATCTCCGTAAAGAATTGCCTGACCGCGAATATGACGAGCGGCCCGGCCGATAGTTTGAATTAAAGAGCGGGTAGCCCTTAAAAATCCTTCCTTATCTGCGTCTAAAATCGCCACTAAAGACACTTCCGGCAGGTCTAACCCCTCGCGAAGCAAATTCACCCCGATCAGCACGTCAAAGACCCCTTCTCGCAGGTCTTGGATAATTTCAATCCGTTGAATTGATTGAATTTCCGAATGTAGATATCTAACTTTAATTCCCCTTTCTTGCAAGTATTCGGTTAAATCTTCCGCCATGCGTTTAGTTAAAGTGGTAATCAAAACCCGTTCATTTAAACGCACTCGCTCCTTAATTTCCCCTAATAAATCATCCACTTGTCCCTCGGTTGGTCGCACAAAAATCTCTGGATCTAAAACTCCCGTCGGTCGGATAATTTGTTCAACAATGCGATTTTCTGACTGTGCTAATTCCCAATCTCCCGGAGTGGCCGAAACAAAAATACACTGATTAACTTTCTGCCAAAATTCTTCCGACTTCAAAGGACGATTATCCGCAGCACTGGGTAAACGAAACCCGTGATCGATCAAAACTTTTTTTCGTGATTGATCGCCATTATACATTCCGCGAATCTGCGGCACACTGACATGAGATTCATCTACAACTAATAACCAATCTTGGGGAAAATAATCCACCAAACATTCCGGCGGTTCCCCCGCTAACCTACCCGCTAAATGCCGCGAATAATTTTCCACGCCATTACAATAACCCACTTCCTGCAACATTTCTAAATCATAACGAGTCCGCTGATCCAAACGTTGCGCTTCCAGTAATTTGCCCGCTTTTTCTAACTCCAATAAACGGTTATCTAACTCGGTTTTAATATCCCGACAGGCCACCTCTAAACGTTCCTCCGGGGTAACAAAGTGACGGGCCGGATAAATACTAATTCGCTCTAATTTTTGCAAAACTTCCCCCGTCAGGGGATCGAGATAACGAATACTTTCAATCTCATCGCCAAAAAAATCAATTTTAATCACCCGATCCTCGTAAGCGGGAACAATTTCCAAAATATCGCCCTTCAGACGAAAACGGCCGCGAGTTAACTCTAAATCATTGCGATTGTACTGCACTGACACCAAGGCCCGTAATAATTGCCTTTGGTCGAACTCTTGACCAACTGTTAAGGAAATCGCCGCTTTCAGGTATTCCGCCGGCATTCCCAAACCATAAATACAACTAATGGAAGCGACGACGATCACATCCCTGCGTTCAAACAGCGATCGCGTGGCCGAATGGCGCAGCATATCGATCTCATCATTAATCGAAGAACTCTTTTCGATGTAGGTATCGCTGACAGGAATATAAGCCTCCGGCTGATAGTAGTCGTAATAGCTGATAAAGTATTCCACGGCGTTATTGGGGAAAAATTGCCGCAATTCGTTGCATAATTGGGCCGCCAGGGTCTTATTATGGGCAAGGACGAGGGTAGGCCTGCCGATTTTCTCGATCACAGCGGCAATGGTGAAGGTTTTGCCGGTGCCGGTTGCCCCTAGGAGGGTTTGGAAACGCTGCTGGTTTTGCAGGGAATCTACCAATTTATCGATCGCTGCCGGTTGATCCCCGGTGGGTTGAAAGGGTGCTTGTAGTTGAAAAGCGGTCATTAGCGGCTAGGTGTAGAGAACAGGCAAAATAAATTATCAATCAAATTACCAACACTTATAGGGTTTTGGGGAAAGAAAGATGTATCTTAATATTAGAGAGGATTTTAAAAAAAGATTAAAAGTCTTCGAGAATACCCTAAACTTAAATCTTATCGTTTCCCCGAAGCTATTAACGGAAAGGAGTATCAGGTTATGACGGTGGAAAATCTAGAAACGAACGGGACTCAAACCCCAGCAACCACAGAAGAAAAGACCAGCAGCCCACGCGGTAAAGCTACTACGGCTAAAACCGCCAAAGATAAAGAAGTGGTCGCCCTTTCGGTGAAAAACAACGCTGAATCGGCTTCCAAAGCCTTAAAATTCTATCAACCTGAACATCGCTTACCCGAAAATCGTCCTGTTGGTACTAGCCATCTTCACTTCACGGAAGATGAAATGTTACCCGGGAGCCGTCCCGTGGAAGTTAGCCATCTGAAAATTGTTAGTACCTATTCTTCCGTCGGTGGATTGCGTCCTGTCGGCTCTAGTGGTATGGAAGTTAGTAGCACTCTAGCGATCTCTGGCAATCGTCCGATCGCTCTCAGTCATCTGCATATTAGCGAAACTTATACAGTCATGGGTAATCGTCCCGTTGCTTCCAATGAAATCGATGATCCCGAAACTTTAATGGGATTTTTGGATTAATTGTTTTGTTGATCGAGATAGATTTTTTCCCTGTCCCGGACGGGGAATTTATTTTTTTTCCCTTTACTTAATCACGATATTGAGCAATTAGGGACTTCCAGAGAATAAAATACCCAACAAAAAAATAGAAAAGTGTTTTTTTGAAAAAGTAATTATTTTTGTCTAGGAAAACAAAGAGTCTCCCATTACAACCTATTTTTC
>NZ_JACJQV010000114.1 GCF_014696875.1 Microcystis wesenbergii FACHB-1317
GCTATTCTAAGTCTACAGAAATGTTAGGATACTCTATTCGTTTATTAATTCATTATCTGAAGTTTCAAGAAGTGCCTATTCCTTACTGATTCATAGCTTAATTCAGCAACGCCAGGGTTAACAGAAATTTTATACATTGTTGTCACCTAGTCGTAAGATGCCTTTATTTTAGATCACATTGCACAAAAACAGCCGTATAACAAGTCGCTGCACCGGAACGCCGTCATTTGGTTGGTTGAGTGCGATCGTCGATCTTGTAGGGTGCGTTACGGCGAATTATTAATTTTAGTTTTTTGACTAAATTGATAGCCGCCTAACGCACCCTACACTCTACTGAATATACAGCCCTGAGAGCAGAAATCCTTCAGGCTGATAATATTTGCCTATTACCTATTGGGTGTAGGCAGGTAAGTCTTGACTCATTTGGTTTAAGTTGCTGGCAATGGCTTTCATCGTCATAAAAGCCGAGCTAAAGGCGATTAGCTCATTTAAAGGATAACTTCGACTCTCAACCCCCAAGCTCAGTAATTGCTTCTCAAGAGATTCAATTTCTTCGATGAGCAATCCTAACTTTGGTGGGTTGAGAATGACCTGGGCAGCGATCGCAGTCTGTTGTGCGGTCTCGCGTAGCGAGCGCGTTGCGACCGCTTGTAATTCATTTGGTTGCTAAAACTGTGGAAATTTGTTCGAGACTGGCAATCTTAACCGAGGCTCGCTCGACCCCGTGTCGGTTAAATGACAGTGACCACTGCACCTACTATCTAACAAAAATAGCATTTTCTGAATTAGAAATTATTTGTCTTGCTGACTTACTCAGAGTTTTATTATTATCTAACCACCAAAGCAAAATATGAGTATCTAGTAAATATTTTAAAATTACTCTCTTTCAAAACTGTTGATAATATCATCGGGTAAAACATCAAAATCATCAGCCATTTTTAGCTACTAATAATTAAGGTTCCAATATCGATAACGGTAGCAGTCATAATTTAATAATTCCCTAGTTTATTATGTAAATTATAGACTATCTGTCATCACCAATCAGTCAATCATCAAGGGGACTTCTCACACCTCTGCCACCTCTGGCTAAAACGTGGGTATAAATCATCGTCGTCCTCACATCTTTATGACCTAACAATTCTTGAACGGTGCGAATATCATAGCCATTTTGCAGTAAATGGGTAGCGAAACTATGGCGAAAGGTATGGCAACTGACTCGCTTAGGCACGCCGGATTGCTGAACGGCTTGTTTGAGAGCTTTTTGGATGGTGCTTTCGTGGAGATGATGGCGGCGGGTTTCGCCGGAACGCGGGTCTTGGGATAGGGTGTAGGAGGGGAAAATATACTGCCAAATCCATTCACGGTCAGCTGTTGGATATTTTTGCGCCAGGGCGTAGGGCAAATAAACAGAACCGTAACCTCTTTCCAAGTCTTGTCGATGTAGGCGTTGTACAGTTTGGAGATGTTCTTTGAGAGAGGCTTGAATGCGTTGGGGTAGGGGGGTTACGCGGTCTTCTTTGCCTTTGGTATCGCGGATAATCAGTTGATTTTGAGCAAAATCCACGTCCTTGACTCGCAAATTGAGGGCTTCGGCTAATCTCAACCCGCTACCATAAAGGAGTTGAACGATAAGATGCTCTACGCCACTGAGGTGCTTGATGACGTTTTGCACTTCTTCTTTGGTGAGGACGGTGGGCAGACGTTTGTGACCTTTTGCCCGTAAATATGAACCGATATTTTCCAGTTCAATTTTAAGAACTTCTCGATAAAGAAAGAGGATGGCGTTGAGGGCTTGGTTTTGGGTGGCGGCGGCAACGTTTTTGTCAACGGCAAGATGGGTCAAAAAGGCTCTAATTTCTTCACCCCCCATTTCACGGGGATGTTTTTTCTGATGGAAGAGCAGATAACGCTTAATCCAGTCCAGATATGTTTGTTCGGTGCGGTAGGAGTAATGCTTAAGACGGATCGTCTCTCGCACTACGTCTAGGAGTTTTCGGGGTGGGGGAGGGTTCATAAAAGAGTACGCTAATCGGCATAACACGCTTATCGTAATATTATACGGAAAACTTCTTGCGATCACTCCATTTGAGCGTAATATACGGAAAGATTCTTTAAAAAGTGCGTATTTAGCGTGATATACGGAAAATTTCCGCATAATATATAGTTAGGTTCTACGTGAACCCATCATGGGCTATATCAAATCGTAGTCCCCTAGCATTCGATGTTCAACCTTCTTTCGATATTCAAACTTCGGCGTTGCTGAATCAAGGTATGAATGACAACCTTGGACCTATCCAAAAGTTAGTTTGGGTCTAGGTTTTAAAAATCCCACAAAAGAAGATTCATATCTCAAATCAGCAACGCCCAAACTTCTAAAGATCAAACCTTGAACTTATGAGCTACCTCTCCTTTCACTCACCCTCATCGGCATCCCCCCCGGTTACTGCTAACGTTGGCTCCTTGCGATCGGCGTTTTCTCGCTGGGTGTTGAGGAATTATGGTTCGGACTATCGTTTTACTGTCAGTAGGCAGCGCAGCCGTGAGAATGCACAGCGATTTCAGCAGACATTTGAGGCTTGCAGTCGAGAGAACCCTACCGATCATCCGATGGTTGGTATTGTCGGCGGAGGTTTTGCTGGACTCTTCGCAGGGTTAATCCTGCGATCTCTCGGCATTGAGTGCGACATCTTTGAAAGCAGCGACCGGGTTGGGGGGCGGATCGACACCTGGTATTCCTCAGATTACGATCCGAATGACATGGAAAAGGCCGGTCTTTACGGTGAAGTCGGCGGTATGCGGCTGCCGCAATTTTCCGCAGATATGCTGCCAGTGCAACAAGTGGCGCTTGCTGTCAATGCTGTACTGGATCGCAACGGTTTAGGTGACAAAAAAGTCTACTGGCGGAAGTTCTATTACAACTCGCCCCAACAAAGACTCCGGTACAACAATATGCCAACGTTCACCACCAGCAGCCAGTCGGTGCTGAACGGGTTCAACTTTGGTCAATCAACTGGTGGCGACGTGCCCGACATTTGGCTGACACCCAAACTAGACTCCCAGAAAAATCAGTATTTGCCCATTAACCAGGTACTAGACCAAGTTAACAAGCCGTTCCTTGATGCCATCAACCGTTCCTTCGCGGAAGGCTTTGAACTGTTAATGCAATTTGACCAGTACTCGATGTGGGACTATCTCACCACCCAGTTTCGGTTGGGTGATATGGGCGAATACTACGATCCACAGATGGGTACCAAGAACGACCTGCTGCCGTGGTCGGTCGCCAGTTTCCTAGAAACCACCAATGTTGGCAGCGGTATGTATGCAGTGTCATTTGTAGAGATGGTGATAGCTGTATACGATTGGGGCGGCAGCAAAGATCCCTATCGACCCGGGGATAATGCCATCTATATGTTGACGGTTGATAAGGGAATGCGGCATTTTCCCGATGCCTGTCGCATTGTCCTCGATCTGGCGGATGCAGTGTCAAGCAAGGATGGTCAGATCGCACAGATACAGGTCGGAATGCTCCCGGCAAAACCGGATGGTTCCTATACTTACAATCCACCAAATCTGACCCCAGATGCCGAACCACCCCATGCCAAGGACAGCCAGAATGTACAAACTGCTGGGTCCAGCCCGCCAGAACTTGTTAGTGCCAACCAGCGCCAGCGGGTCTACCTGCGGCACAAGGCGGTGTCATTGCAGCACGATGCCGAGCTATATGATGGTCATGGTGGGATGCGGTTGGTCGTTCGCGACCTTGCTACCACACAGGATTCAGAACATGTATACCCTTATGCGATCGCCACATTACCCAACGGCTGCTACCTGAATGGCGCAGATCGGCTGAACCTGCTCAATAGTCTTTCCTTTGCCAAGGCGCAGGCAATCCGCGAATCCAACTATATGAGTGCATTCAAGGCATTTTTGACCTTCAAAAAACAGTTCTGGATTGAAGCCGGAGAGCGACAGGGGGGATACGGTGCTGCTGCCACCGACCGACCCAACCGCCAGATCATCTATCCATCCTATGGATACAATGCCCAGCAGGGCGTTCTACAGATCTATTGTTGGGCGATGGATGCCCGCAAACTTGGAGCGCTAAGCGATCGCGAACGTATCGAAGAATGCCTTAAAGGAATTCAGTATCTCTACCCAGATGTGGATGTTTACGAACACTTTGCCGGATACGACGACGGTAGAACCACAAAAACCTGGTTTTGGGACGAACACGCTGGGGGTGGCGCATTTGTGCTGTTTAACCCCAATCAATTTAAGTATCTCTACCCCACCCTGTTAACTCCAGAATTCGATGGCTGCCTCAACTTTGCTGGGGAGGGTTGCTCTGTGCATCACGGCTGGATCGTCGGCGCGCTGGATTCAGCCTATAACGCTGTACTGAATATCCTCCAGCAGGCGGGTGCAAAGGAGAAAATTCAACAGATGAAGGAGATCTGGGGTACTTACACAACACCCGATATCGAAGGCGATCCTAGTACCGCAAACCAGATGAGTTATGCCTATCAATACAATCTGGTGGATCGCAATGCGGCGGCAGTGCCACCCAATGGCGATCGCAGCATTTATGGGAATACAAATTACGTTTTTGAAGGTCTCGTCCCTGCATTCATTGCCGACTACAACACAGTGCCACAGACTATGAAAGCAACGACACAGGACAAGCAAGTCCTCAAGATGTTGAATGCACTGTGGGACGATAACGTGGCGCAGCGGGCGAAATTACCACCGAAGCCTATCCGCACGGACAATGCGGTAGATATGTTAGAAGACATCTATTATGGCAACAATTTCCAGGCTATTCCCGCTCCAGAGTTCTGGCTGAAGGACGACGATGAATTCGCACGCCAGCAGTTAGCCGGTTTCATGCCGAACCTGCTGACACGAGTAAATGTATCTGAGGTCAAACAGCTTATCGCCACGGCTGAGGTACCTAACCCGGAAGACCTGGGGCCAATCGAGAATGTTCAGTACATCGCAGATTATCGTCGTTACTTGTCAGCATGTACAGTAATTCCCGAAGGCTACTACCTCGCCAAGCCAATCGTATTTTTCACAGTCACAGCGCAAAACGAACTGATGCCGCTGGGCATCCAGCTTGAATTGGGCGGCGAGCTATTCACCCCCAATATGACTAATGCCGCCAATGCCTGGTTGCTGGCAAAAATGCAAACCAATTGCGCCGGACAAACCCTCCATGATGTTGGCTTTCATCAATTGCTGACCCACCAGATCTGTGCGATGGTGTCGATCTCATTGTTCTCGGAAGAGGTATTCAACCCACTCACCGAACCTGTTTCCAGCGAACCGTTCCAGCAACACCCTGTGTTCAAATTGCTGAGTCCTCATGTCGTCAAGACAGTCGAGTTCCAACAAACCATCTATAATCATGACTACGATCCGACAGCCCAACCATTCCCCACAACCCGAACTATCAATGGCACTCCCGGCGTATACAACATCGGCTTCATTTACGATTTAATCTTCTCTTGCGGTCGTATTGGCAACTATCAATTGCAAAATCGGATTTACAACGATAGTGATTTTCGTTTCCTAGATCTAGCAATTCCGATCGATGCTGCGAAACGTGGGGTTTCCGAAACACCGTTTTCCTACCCCTATGTGCACGATGCCAGCTTGTGGTTCAAAGCAATCTTCAGGTTCGTCAACGCATTTGTCAATGTGCAATATCCGGGGGGAGATCGCGAGATTGCAGCAGATGTGCAACTGCAACGATTCTTCGATAAGTTAATCCCGTCATTCAACTATATCGACGGCAACCGTCGGGCGCAGCGATTCCCCAGCGAGGTCAAGACCGCTGACTGCCTAAAGCAAGTGCTAACGATGTTTATCTGGCAGTTCTCTGTACAGCACACCGTGGTCAATGACGGTGCCTACAATCACGCTGCATTCGTACCGAACGCCTCCACCCTAATGTACGCCCCCCCGCAAGGCAAATCCTCTGCTGAATGGACATCCGCCGATGTATTGTTCTGTCTTCCATCACAAACTGCGACCTATGAGGATATCGGGAACATGACTTTTATGGATGTCCAGATCAACGCATCGGTTACTGGGCAGGGTCCTTATCCTGAAACCGTCTTTGGTCGAGGTGTGCTGGAGCCATCCATTGATGTGCTACAGGATAGCTATGGTTTTGTCGTACCAGCACTACGCGACATCGTTGACAGTTTTTACCAAGACGTGCGCGAGGTGGGTCAGGCGATCCGCATCAGACAGGCAAAGGACATCGCCCGGTACCTCGAACTGTATCCAAACGCCGATGCGGTGCCAGAGACGGTTGTGTTTGACCTGATCTCGCCCGTGAACGTGATGAATACGATCCAGACCTAACAAGCGCGCTGCACCGGAACGGACAAATATGGTCGGTTGAGTTTAAAGGTTTTTTGTGTCCGGTGAGCGCGACCGTTAGTGCGATCGCCGATCTTGTAGGGTGTGTTACGGCGAATTATTAATTTTAGTTTTTTGACTAAATTGATAGCCGCCTAACGCACCCTACACTCTACTGAATATACAGCCCTAAGAGCAGAAATCCTTCAGGCTGATAATATTTGCCTATTACCTATTGGGTGTAGGCAGGTAAGTCTTGACTCATTTGATTTAAGTTGCTGGCAATGGCTTTCATCGTCATAAAAGCCGAGCTAAAGGCGATTAGCTCATTTAAGGGATAACTTCGACTCTCAACCCGCAAACTCAGTAATTGCTTCTCAAGAGATTCAATTTCTTGGATGAGCAATCCTAACTTTGGTGGGTTGAGAATTACCGGGGCAGCGATCGCCTCAGCAATTTCATCAAAAGCGATCGCAGTCTTTTTTGCAATCGCTTGTAATTCAGGTAAAAACTTTTGTCGTATCGGTTCAGGAAGCGGTTGCTGTAGCCCATCTTGTAAAGCATCCAGTTGAGCCGAGAGTTTTTGTTCGTAGCCGATGGAGAAATTCCAAAAATTTTGGTGTTTAGTTGCTAAAACTGTGGAAATTTGTTCGAGACTGGCAATCTTAACCGAGGCTGGATGTTGAGCGATCGCCACTGTGATGGCCTGCTTCAGTTGGGCGATATCTGACGGTGGTATCCTATCCTGAAAATAGCCTGACAGCAGTTTTTGATATAGCTGTCCCATTTTCTTAAAAGTCACAGAAAAATCTGTTTCCAGTTGGTTTGTAGCCGATTTTGTCATAAATACAGTGGTCAGCAACACCCCCAGAAACGCACCTACGGGAACTGAAATCAGTGCGGCCCAAATTCCTTGCTCGAAAAAAGGAAAAATATCCTTCCCGATGGCATCGGCTGCTACAATCGCACCGATGCGAGCGATTGGCGTAAACCCCAGCCAAGCACAACTGAAGTAGGCGAAAAAATAAGCCAGACTGCTACTAAAAGGATTATAACCAAAGGACTTGACCAACAAGTAAATACAGAGAATTGTCAAACTCAAGGAAACAGTGGCCGCCCAACCGATTGCGATCGCTCGCCCCCTTGTCGGTTGAATGACAGTGACCACTGCACCTATGATCACAATATCTGCCACTTTTTCGTAAGCAGAAGGATAGGGAAACTCGATGTGACGAATAATAGCCAGTAACAAACCAATAACCAGGCCAAGACTGACAATTTCTCTCAGGCGTTTTAGGGATATAGGGGCCCATTTGGGAAAGGTAATCAGGTGTCTTCGCCTGAAAGTTGCAGTTACTTTGGTTTTATCGATTATCCTGCCTCCTAATCCCTCGCATTGTTGGATAAATCGAGATACAAGTTGAATAAATTGATAACACTGTAGTGATTCTTGAACATCATACCGATCAATCTCTCCACTTGTTCGGAGATGATCAAGTTTACCCCCAATATTCGCTAAATCTTCTTCTAATTCTGTCAGGTAAGGGGTAGCTAAGATTTTTTTGGCGTTACTCAGATCCCTCAAGCTATCAAAGCTGTCGGTAAGATGAGTCGCCAATTGGTGAAATTCCGCCCTGAACTGATGCACTAAATTTTGTTCATGCTTTTCGCCTTTAAAAGCCATCAGATCAGCTAATTGTCGAGTCAATTGGTTCTGAATTGCCAAGATTTCACTCCAATTTTCTGCCACCAATATCTCACTACCGAATTCATGGGTTGCTTTTGTGAGCATTGAAAGGCTAGTTTGTGTTGATTTTTTAATCTGATTGAGTAAGTTAAGCTCGTTCTGCTCAATAGAAAGAGGATAATCCCGCTCGTCGCCATCAGTTTTTAGGTAGCGATCGAGGATTTTTTGGAACAAGTGCGGTATATCTTGAAGGATTCCCATCAAGTTCCGGTTGAGATCGGATCGAGTATTCTGGGGCCAAAATAGTAAGGCCACAGCAATTCCCACAGCGATTCCGATCCAGTTATCGATCAGGCGCGATCGCAAATAGAGCCAGATATTTTGTTGTGCTGATGTTCCTACCACTCTCATGGCAATTAAAGCGCCCAGTAGTGTGGCTTGGGAATAAGCGGCTTGCCATCGGTAAGTTTCACAGATCAGGGCGGCTAAAATGTAGGTAAGAGAGGGAATGACAAAAAAACTTGAGCCTTGGATTCCGTAGGCGTTCACCAGGATAGCGGCAATGATTCCCCCCAAAGCACTTCCCCCCAAACGCCCCAAACCTGCCGCGATCGCACCTCCCATGGATGGCTCAATCAGTACAGATACATACCCAAAGACGGGATAGACAAAGTTGTCTAATACATTTCCTCGGTGCCAAAAGAAACTCGTTAAGAGAGCAGCACCTAGGGAAAACTTCAATCCCTGTCTGATCATTAGCCCGTTTTTACTGTCCAAGGTATCTCTATATCCTTTTTCGGCTTACTCATTGTTACTCATTAATCGCTCGCTCAATCCCATATAAAATCAGTGCCAAAAACGTCACCAACCAAAACCAAAGCTGAGGAGGCTCACTATGGATCAAGATTACTAAGACAAACGCTGCGGCGATAATCCACCACTTAAACCACCAAGTCCACCATTGAGAACGTCTTTTCGGATTTTCCATATTAGGTTTAACCGTTTATTCTAGTCGTTGTTTCTTTCAGCTACTTACGCTCGCAAGATTGTGGTTAACGGTCGTACACCCCTGTAATCCAGCGAAAAGCAGGGGTTATATAACTCACCAAAGAACGCTCTTCTACCACGGCATGGACATCTGCGGTAGTCCCGTTGGTAATTCTTTGGGGCGCTCCCTTGGCTTGAGTCCAGTAAAAACCACTCGGTGTATTGCGATCGACCTTCAGGGCTAAAGTGGCTTTGATAACACTTGCATTGACGGGTATAGGCTTATCGCGATCGTCTTCATCTCTACCCAGAAACAGCTTGCTGGCGAGTTCATGACTTCCCACTATATTTGCCAGTTCTGCCACAGTTACTGGCTGCTGATCGACGGTAATTACCTTAGCAACGATACCCCCATAGCGTTCGCGATCATAGAGATCGGGAACGACTTCTACTTCCTGGCCCGGTTCTAATCGTTTGGCATCACCGCTCTTAAACAAGGCCACCACGTTGGTCTTGGCCTTTAGATTGGAGACTTCTAACGTACCTATGCGCCCCCCCGGAGCCAGGACTTCCCCCGGATTAACAGATAAGTCTAAAATCTGGCCGTTGTACAGACTCACTACATTTTTGTTGGCTTGAATAGTGGTTCTTAACGTATTAATCTCTCGTTGCTGGTCAGCGATCGCATTGTAACGAAGAATATCACTGGCTGTATCTTGCAGGTCTATTTGCCGTTTTTCTGTGTTTAGTATATTATTCTGTGCCGTCAATGCGTTCATCTGCGCTCGCAGGCTTTCATCAACCCCCTTCAGGCGGTCGAGTTCTATTTGGACGCGATTGATACTATTAGAAGCCTCTAGATTATTGAACTGAAATAAATAGGAGGGAAAATCTAGCTTGGCGACAGCCCCCTCTTCGATAAGTTTATCGTAGGCGGCTAGTCTTTCATCCGTTGAGTTCTGGAAATTTTTAAGGTATCGAGCATGGGAGAGATAGGCTTCTCGCTGTTTTTGATTACTGGATAATTGAACTTGAAGTGCTTTAATCTGAAGCTGATTCGCCTTTTGCTGGCGATCTATTGAGGCTGCATTCAATTGGCGACGACTCACTTCAATAGAGTCAACTCTTTTATCCTGCTGCTTGAGATCTGCTAGTCTATCCTTTTTATCCTTTAATTCTGTTTCTAACTCAGGAAACTCTAAAGTTGCCAGTAATTGCCCTTTTTTGACAGAATCTCCCGGTTGAATCAGGAGGGTCAACACCCGCCCACCTTGACGGGGTTCGATATTAACAATAGAACGAGGAATCAAAATGACCGCTCGTCCTTGAATAGGAGTCGGAATCTTACCAACTATCGCCCAATAACTCAGTCCTCCGAGCAAAAGACCCACCGGCATTAAGCGCAGGATTATCTCCCCTAATCTTCCTGTTGGCTCCGAATATTTAAACGGTTTTTCCGAATCAATTTTAGGATCAATTCCCGTTTTTATTTGCTTATCATCCTGACCTTCTATCCTAGCCTGCGTTGTTTTCTTCGCACCCATATCTGGCTGCTGATGATTCTGATCAGACATAGATTCGGCTTGATTTTTTGCCATTGTACTGAAATGAGTAAAAATCACTTAATTTGTAACATTATAAGCATTCAGAGGATATTACTTTAGATTAGAAAAATCCTCTGAAAAAATCGCTCAAGCTATTTTTGACATAAGATAACTAGGCTACCTCGAAAGATTTACCGAAGGCTCAAACCTTTAAAATTTCCTGTAAGAAACCTAATAAAGTATTACTCTTGATGTGACCTAAAACAACCTAATAGGCATCAAGTGTTTGAGTCCAACACTCCGACTAGAGAGATAATCTATCGAACGAATTTACACCATTCCAGCTTTTAACTTACATAAGGCGTATAGTCTCATTGTAACCGTTCAGGGGGGGGATGTCAAGCCGCCAGTGGCATTGACTCCGTGGAAGGACTCTCCTGGGGCAGCACAGAGATGGATACTACTCTTTCACATTAGCCGCTCTTTTCCACGTCTTTTTAGATTACTAGATTTTGTCCCCCCCTGAACGGTTACTTCAAGGGAGAAAAAGCGATCGGGCTATAATAGAGAAAATTTTATTTTAACTTGAGAAAATTCATTATGACAGCCACTATTGAAGACATTCGGGCAATACTAAAGGAATTGGCCCAATCCCAACAAGAGTTATCCCAATCCCAACAAGAGTTATCCCAAGCTCAAAAAGAGTTATCCCAAGCTCAACAAGAAACGGATAAACAAATCAAGGAAACAGATAAGCAAATTAACAGAGTTAGTAAGCAGATTGGGGAGTTGGGCAATCGTTTAGGAGAGTTTGTCGAGTGGCAAGTACGTCCTGCGGTGGTGCGTCTGTTTCAGGAGCGGGGTATTGATGTCCATGAGTTTCACCCCGGCATTTCGGTAAAACGGGATAATGAGGGTTTAGAGATTGATCTATTAGTAGTAAATGATACCGATGCCATTTTAGTGGAAGTCAAAAGTAAGTTAACTCAAAGGGATGTGGACGAGCATTTACAACGTTTGGCGAAGTTTAAGCGGTTAATGCCTCGTTTTCGAGATGTAAAGGCCTTGGGAGCGGTGGCAGCGATGATTGTTCCCAATGAGGTGGCGAGTTATGGTTGTCGTCAGGGTTTGTTTGTGTTGGTGCAGTCAGGGGAAAATGTAATAATTTTAAATGATGCGGAGTTTACGCCTCGGGTTTGGTAGGTTTAGCTTTCGTTCCACCCCCTCGCTCTTGAGAAATATATCTTAAAATACATTTTACCCACCAAATCCAAGAGAGCCGATTCCATTCCTGCCAAT
Organism: Microcystis wesenbergii FACHB-1317; assembly: GCF_014696875.1. Classification (GTDB taxonomy): domain Bacteria; phylum Cyanobacteriota; class Cyanobacteriia; order Cyanobacteriales; family Microcystaceae; genus Microcystis; species Microcystis wesenbergii_A. Next base: position 11,887 of record NZ_JACJQV010000114.1, read on the forward strand.
AATCAACTTAACTTGAGAAAATTCATTATGACAGCCACTATTGAAGAGATTCGGGCAATACTAAAGCAATTAGCTCAATCCCAACAAGAGTTATCCCAATCCCAACAAGAGTTATCCCAAGCTCAAAAAGAAACAGATAAGCAAATTAACAGGGTTAGTAAGCAGATTGGGGAGTTGGGCAATCGTTTAGGAGAGTTTGTCGAGTGGCAAGTACGTCCTGCGGTGGTGCGTCTGTTTCAGGAGCGGGGTATTGATGTCCATGAGTTTCACCCCGGCATTTCGGTAAAACGGGATAATGAGGGTTTAGAGATTGATCTATTGGTAGTGAATGATACGGATGCCATTTTAGTGGAGGTCAAAAGTAAGTTAACTCAAAGGGATGTGGATGAGCATTTACAACGTTTGGCGAAGTTTAAGCGGTTAATGCCTCGTTTTCGAGATGTAAAGGCCTTGGGAGCGGTGGCAGCGATGATTGTTCCCAATGAGGTGGCGAGTTACGCTTGTCGTCAGGGTTTATTTGTGTTGGTGCAGTCAGGGGAAAATGTAATAATTTTGAATGATGCAGAGTTTACGCCCCGGGTTTGGTAGGTTTAGCTTTTTCTCGAAATCTTATAGGTTCTGTGCGATCAGTTTAACTTACAATATGAGCGATCTTTGTGTCCTTTGTGTCTTTGTGGTTCGTTCCACCCCCTCGCTCTTGAGAAATATATCTTAAAATACATTTTACCCACCAAATCCAAGAGAGCCGATTCCATTCCTGCCAATAATCAACGCTAAAATTATACTAAATCGCTTGAGTATAGGCTACATCACTTTAACTTGAGAAAATTCATTATGACAGCCACTATTGAAGAGATTCGGGCAATACTAAAGCAATTAGCTCAATCCCAACAAGAGTTATCCCAAGCTCAAAAAGAAACAGATAAGCAAATTAACAGAGTTAGTAAGCAGATTGGGGAGTTGGGCAATCGTTTAGGAGAGTTTGTCGAGTGGCAAGTACGTCCTGCGGTGGTGCGTCTGTTTCAAGAGCGGGGTATTGATGTGCATGAGTTTCACCCTGGTATTTCGGTAAAACGGGATAATGAGGGTTTAGAGATTGATCTATTGGTAGTGAATGATACGGATGCCATTTTAGTGGAGGTCAAAAGTAAGTTAACTCAAAGGGATGTGGATGAGCATTTACAACGTTTGGCCAAGTTTAAGCGGTTAATGCCTCGTTTTCGAGATGTAAAGGCTTTGGGAGCGGTGGCAGCGATGATTGTTCCCGATGAGGTGGCGAGTTACGCTTGTCGTCAGGGTTTATTTGTGTTGGTGCAGTCAGGGGAAAATGTAATAATTTTGAATGATGCAGAGTTTACGCCCCGGGTTTGGTAGGTTTAGTTTTTTCTCGAAATCTTCTAGGTTCTGTGTGATCAGTTTAACTTACATAGGATCAATCTTTGTGTCCTTTGTGTCTTTGTGGTTCGTTCCACCCCCTCGCTAGGAGAGATGTATCAATGATAGAACAGATGAAGAAGCAATTTTTTGTCAGCTATAATGGGCGTGATAAGCAGTGGGCAGAATGGATTGCCTGGATACTCGAAGAAGCGGGTTATTCTGTCATTATTCAAGCTTGGGATTTTCGCCCCGGCAGTAATTTTGTCTTAGAAATGCAGAATGCGACTGTTCAAGCTGAAAAAACGCTCGCTGTTCTCTCCAATAACTACTTAAATGCGCTCTATACCCATCCAGAATTGGCGGCAGCTTTCGCTCAAGATCCAAAAGGTCAAAAAAGAACTTTAATCCCCATTCGTGTCTCAGAATGCGAAATTAAGGGGCTGTGGCAACAGATTGTTTATGCAGACGTGGTTAATCTTTCGGAAGCTGAGGCGAAGGATGTGGTTTTAGCCGCATTGCAGGAGAGGGCAAAACCGACGCAAGCACCGGGCTTTCCGGGAGTCAGTCTTCCCCCTGCTGAACGTATTACGCCGCAGCGAGTGGATTATCCGGGGGCAGAATTACCCAATAATCTCAATCGAGCGCGTACTGGGGCGGTTAATTTCGTGGGGCGTGAAGATGCAATGACACAACTGCACCACCAGTTACAGCAACAAGAAAGAATTGCGATTACCGCCGTCGTGACGGGAATGGCAGGAGTGGGTAAGACAGAGTTAGCACTCCAGTATGCCCTATATCATAAGAAAAAATCGACTTATCCCGGCGGTATTTGTTGGATAGGGGTGCAAGCGGAAACAGTGGGGGTACAACTATTAAATTTTGCTAAGTCGCTGTTGGGTTTGTTTCCCCCGGAAGATTTGAATTTGCGGGGGCAATTAGATTATTGTTGGGCGAGATGGCAACCGCCGGGGGATGTGCTGCTAATTTTAGATGATGTGCATCAGTATGAGGAAATCCAAGATTATTTGCCTCCCCAAGAACAACGCTTTAAGGTATTGATTACGACGAGGCAACATTGGCTGGCGGCATCTTTTGAGCAGTTGCGCTTACCCGTTTTAAGCGAATCAGCCGCCCTTGCTTTACTGGAATCTCTGATTGGTGCGTCGCGTCTGCAAGCTGAATTAGAGGTAGGGAAGGGGCTATGTGCGTGGTTGGGTTATTTGCCTTTAGGGTTGGAATTGGTGGGGCGTTTCCTCAAGCGGCGTAATAATTGGACATTGGCAAGGATGCAGCAGCAGTTGATAGATAAGGGTTTACAGTTGTCTGCTTTGCAGAATCCTTCGGGAGATATGACGGCGCAAAGAGGGGTAGAGGCAGCTTTTGAGATGAGTTGGGAGGAGTTGAATCAGCCAGCGCGGGATTTAGGCTGTTTCCTCAGTCTCTTTGCTTTGGCTCCTATTCCTTGGCGGTTGGTGATAGAAAGGTGTTTGTTTGCTGAGGATGAGGAGGAGTTGGAAGATATTAGAGAGGAGCAATTACTCAACCTTCATCTGTTGCAAGCAGTAGAAGGAGAAGTTTATCAGTTTCATCCGTTGGTGCGAAAGTTTTTTCAAGCTAAGTTGGCACTGCGAGAGGATGCTGATGAGTTGAAACGCTCCTTTTGTCGGGGTATGGTTGAGGAGGCAAAGACTATTCCTGAGACTCCCACCAAGGAGCAAGTAGAAGCCGTCGCCCTATCTATTCCCCATATTGCGGAGTCAGCGACGGAGTTGGAACAATGGCTGGAGGATGAGGATTTAATCCCACCTTTTGTAGGATTGGGACGATTTTATGGGGGACAAGGATTCTACGATTTAGCTGAACCTTGGCATGAGCAATGTCGAGAAGTAACTCGCCGCCGCTTAGGAGAAGAACATCCCGATGTTGCTACTTCCCTCAACAATTTAGCAGAATTGTACAAATTTCAAGGAAAGTACGAAGAAGCGGAACCTCTCTTTTTACAAGCATTAGAATTGAGGAAACGACTATTAGAGGAGAATCATCCCGATGTAGCTCATTCCCTCAACAATTTAGCAGAATTGTACCGTTCCCAAGGCAGGTACACAGAAGCGGAACCTCTCCATCTACAAGCATTAGAATTGAGAAAACGACTATTAGGAGACAATCATCCTCATGTGGCACAATCTCTCAACAATTTAGCAACATTATACGGTTTCCAAGCAAGGTACACAGAAGCGGAACCTCTCTATCTACAAGCATTAGAATTATATAAACGACTCTTAGGAGACAATCATCCTCATGTGGCACAATTTCTCAACAATTTAGCAACATTGTACCGTTACCAAGGCAGGTACACAGAAGCGGAACCTCTCTATCTACAAGCATTAGATTTGACAAAACGACTCTTAGGAGACAATCATCCCGATGTGGCAAGTTCCCTCAACAATTTAGCAGCATTGTACCGTTCCCAATGCAGATACTCAGAAGCGGAACCTCTCTATCTAGAAGCATTAGATTTGAGAAAACGACTCTTAGGAGACAATCATCCCGATGTGGCACAATCCCTCAACAATTTAGCACTATTGTACTATTCCCAAGGCAGGTACACAGAAGCAGAACCTCTCCTTCTAGAAGCATTAGATTTGACAAAACGACTCTTAGGAGACAATCATCCCGATGTGGCAAGTTCCCTCAACAATTTAGCAAGCTTGTACGAATCCCAAGGCAGGTACAAAGAAGCGGAACCTCTCTTTTTACAAGCTTTAGCAATTGCCGAGCAAGCTTTAGAGGAGAATCATCCTACTACTGTTAAGATTCGGGAAAACTTAGAGTCGCTCCCGTAGGATGGGTTATTAACCCATCCGATAATACAACAATATAAAATAATACAATCACCTTCAATCAACCAAACAATCATGACTACACTCAAAGATATTGAATCCGCGATTCTCCAGTTGCCTGACGAAGAAATCCATCAATTATCAGCTTGGTTACAAGACTATCTTGATGATAGTTGGGACAAACAGATAAAAAACGATCTCGAATCAGGGAAACTCGATCGACTATTACAAAAAGTCAACAATGATATCAGTAACAATCAAGTTAAGCCTTTAGATGAAATCCTTAACAACTCCTGATTTTTGGCAATGTTATGCCAACTTACCTCCCTACATTAAGCAACAGGCAAAAAAAGCCTATCGTCTCTGGATTAGTAATGTTTTCCATCGATCATTACATTTCAAGAAAGTAGGGAAAAATGTCTGGTCAGTCCGAATAACTGAGAATTATAGAGCTTTAGCATTGAAAAAAGGTGAAGATTATTACTGGTTTTGGATTGGTTCTCATGATGAGTATGAAGAGTTAATTAAATAGAAGGAGAAAATTAACCATGCTAGATACTAAAGAATTTCGCAATATTATCCACCAAGATTTTACTGAAGTTACCTCACAGGAATTTCTGGCAAATCTAAAAAAATACTGTCCAGAAATTTTTGAAGGCGATAACTATCCCAATGTCACTGAAAATCTTAATAATTTAGCAAAACTCTACCAATCTCAAGGAAGATACGAAGAAGCTGAACCACTCTTAATACAAGCATTAGAATTGAGTCAACGACTATTAGGGGAGAATCATCCCTCTGTTGCTATTTCCCTAAACAATTTAGCAGAATTATACTCATCTCAAGGAAGGTATGAAGAAGCAGAACCCCTCTATTTACAAGCTTTAGCAATTGCCGAGCAAGCTTTAGGGGAGAATCATCCTACTACTGTTAAGATTCGGGAAAACTTACAAACGCTGCGACAACAGCAACATCCATCGTCTTAACTGTGATTGATGGGATTATGTCAAGTTTTTAGGAAATTAAATCAGTTTATTCTTAATCAAACTTAAACGGAGAAAATTAATGACAACCAACTTATTAAATAATGCTATTACCATAGATAACGAAATTCAACATGGTAAACCAATCTTAACAGGAACCCGAATCCCGATCGCCATTGTTATTGGTTCCCTGGCAGGAGGAATGAGCTATGAAGAAGTCATGGAGGAATATGGAGTTACTCAAGAGCAAATTCTTGCTTCTTTAGCATATTTTTCTGAACTTTTAAATAATGAAATCATTTATCCAATGGAGAAAACCAGTTGAAAATTCGCTTTTTAATTGATGAAGACTGCCCCTTAAGTTTAAGCAACTTGCTAAATTCTAAAGGTTATGACGCTATTCATGTAAAAACCTCTGGACTAAGTGGCACAAAAGACCCTGAGCTATTTCGATTTGCTCAACGAGAACAGCGAATTATTATTAGCCGTGATTTGGGATGGGCTAATATCAAAAATTATCCTCCCAATACCCATTGTGGTCTGATTATTTTACGATTTCCTTTTGAGGCGATAGCGGTAGAAATTAGACAGGTTTTAGAAAATTTTATCAATACCGTAGATATAGAAGAAATTATTGGCTCAACGGTAATTGTGGATAAAAATAAGTTTAGGATCAGAAAATCTGGTTGACAAATTAATAGTGTTCCTAATATAAATTAAACAGCGATCACCACTTTTAAACCTGATAGAAAAACAGCAATTCTTTTACAGTTCATTAAATTGTAATTGCTTTTTCACTACCCAATAAACCCAACAGAATAAACCCATGAATACAGCACCCCAAACTATCAAAGTCTATAACGAAATTATTGAACTAATTGCAAGGGGAACCACCCCCCAATCGGTGATTAACTTTCATCTTTCCGATACCGCTCAAAATCGCCTAGAAGACCTAATTTATAACGCTAAAAATAATGAACTTACCCAAGATGAAAAACAGGAACTCGATGCTTATTTAATGCTAGAACATATTATGACCCTAGCAAAAGCAAAAGCTCACCAATATCTCAATGGAGCTAACTAAAATGGCTCGACCTTACATTAGTGTAGAATTGCTAAAATTAGTTGCTGAACGTGCCGATTTTCTCTGTGAATATTGCTTAATTTCTGCTTCTGATAGGGTATCTGGCTGTCAGGTGGATCATATCATTAGTGTTAAACATGGGGGAGCAACTTCGGCTGATAATTTATGCTACGCCTGTATTTTTTGCAATTTACAAAAAGGTACAGACTTGCTGAATACAACACAATCATAGTATTCATTCAATCATTCAAATAATAGTTTATACTTATTATGGGATTATGGGATGGACTATATTGTTAATATTGTTTTGCAGTACAAAAAGGTCATAAAAAATCATGGACAAACAACTATTACTCAATAAAATTAAACAAGCAGTACAAGCGATCGAACCACAAGCGCAAATATTTCTTTATGGTTCACGGGCGCGGAATGATGCTCAACCAGACTCTGATTGGGATATATTAGTATTAGTTGATGGGATCACTAACCCTACTCGCACATCTCAAATCCGTCGTCAAATTTATGAAATCGAATGGGAAACAGAAGAGGTTATTTGTACCATTGTTCGCAGCAAAAATCAATGGGAACATCCCTTATTACAAACTACTCCTTTCTGGCAATCAGTTAACAAAGAAGCTATTATGCTATGAGTAAAAATTCCCCTCACGATCAACTAATTAGGTATCGTTTAAATCGTGCAGAGGAAGCTTATCAAGATGCTTGTTCTCTTGCTGATGGTGCAAGATGGAATAGTTGTATCAATCGTCTATACTATAGTTGCTTTTATGCTGTTACGGCTTTACTTGCTTATGATAATCTCTCATCTCCAAAACATACAGGTGTCCGTAGTCTCTTCAACAAAAACTACATCCGTAGTGAAATTATTTCAAAAGACTTTGGTGCAGTTTATAACGAATTGTTTGAATACCGTCTCGAAGCAGATTATACAGACTTTGCAGATTTTGATGAATTACAAGTTTTTCCTTTCATTGCAAAAGTGAGAGATTTTTTAAATATAATTTCAGACCTGCTTCCTACTGATTAATTGTATGGCAATACATTAAGTAAAGAGCATCTCAATACACAAATGATTCGTAATAATTTACAAATGATGCGACAACAGCAACAATCATCATCTTAACTGTGATTGATGTGATTATGGGATGGACTATGATTGATCATTGATGAAGACTTGCCAAATACAACACAATCATAGTATTCATTCAATCATTCAAATCATAGTTTAGACTGATTATGTGATTATGGGATGGACTATGATTGATCATTGATGAAGACTTGCTGAATACAACACAATCATAGTATTCATTCAATCATTCAAATAACAGTTTAGACTTATTATGGGATTACCGTAGGTGCTTCTCATCCATGCCTCTTAGATTACCGGATTTCGTCCCCCCCCTGAACGGTGACAATTTATCGGCGTTTTCTACCTGTTTGTCGGCGGTGATGCCGTTGATGAACTAGGCGATAGCTAACAAAATAGGTTATCGTAGCAAATACCGTCGCTGATAGTAAGCAACCAAAAAACAGGGTTAAAAGAAATTGGCCGCCAGAACTAGCTAACTTTTCGGTGAAGCTTTGATTAGTTTGAAAAATGTCGCCCAGATTCGATCGCCCGCTTTGACCAAGAATAAACTCTCCTAATTTATAATTAAACAGGAAAATTGGCAGATCGGTCAAGGGATTGCTGATATAAGTACCGGCAGCAGCCGCGATCTTGTTGGCACGAAATAGGGTGGCTAAAAAGATAGCGACGATGATTTGAAGGCCCATCCACGGGAAAAATCCCGAAAAAACTCCCAAGGCAAAACCCCTGGCAATTTCTCTAGGATGTCCTTGTAATCGCATTAAGCGAATATACCAATAGCGCAAAAATCGCAGTAAGCGATTACTCGAATATTTGCGGCTTTTTCTCGCTTTTAATGACCGTGAGCGCATATTTTCGGGCATAAATGCTGACAAAATTGATACCAACTTCAATTTTAGCAAGGAGTGATTAAGAGATGTTAAACACAGGGGATACGATCGCCGCCATCGCTACGGCGATCGTTCCGGAACAGGGTAGTATCGGTATTGTCCGTTTATCTGGTAGTCAGGCAGTGGCGATCGCTCGTAGGCTTTTTCATACCCGCAACCGTCAACCCTGGAAAAGTCATCGTCTTCTCTATGGTTATATCCGGCACCCCCAAAGTCAAGCAATTATCGATGAAGCTTTGCTGTTGCTCATGTTAGCGCCCCGCTCTTTCACCCGCGAGGATGTGGTGGAATTTCACTGTCATGGCGGCATTATGCCCGTACAACAGGTGTTACAGTTATGTCTAGAAAATGGGGCGCGTTTGGCACAAGCGGGGGAATTTAGCCTGCGTGCCTTTCTTAACGGCAGAATTGACCTAACTCAAGCCGAAAGCGTCGTGGATCTCGTGGGGGCGCGTTCTCCCCAAGCGGCACAATTTGCCCTCGCTGGGTTGCAGGGAAAACTCGCGCAACCGATCCGCCATTTGCGTGCCACCTGTCTCGATATTTTGGCCGAAATTGAGGCCCGTATTGACTTTGAAGAGGATTTACCGCCCTTGGATTGCGAGGCGATTCTCCATAGCATAGAACAGGTTTTTTGTCAAGTAAATTTAATTTTAGCTACCGCCGAGCGCGGGGAATTGCTGCGTAGTGGTCTGAAAGTGGCGATCGTGGGACGGCCGAATGTGGGTAAATCCAGTTTGTTAAATGCTTGGAGTCGGAGCGATCGAGCGATTGTCACCGATTTACCCGGCACTACCCGCGATATCGTCGAATCTCAGCTAGTTGTGGCGGGAATTCCCGTACAAGTCCTCGATACGGCAGGAATTCGCTCGGCCAGCGATCGAGTTGAACAAATTGGGGTGGAACGTTCCCGTCAAACGGCCCGGTCTGCTGATTTAGTTCTCTTAACCGTCTCCGCAGAGTCAGGGTGGACCCAGGAGGACGAGGAAATTTATCGCTCTGTCAGCGATCGCCGATTAATTTTAGTGATTAATAAAATTGATTTGGTTAATCCAGAAACGGTAATTTACCCAGCAGAAATTGAGCGAGTTGTCAAGCTATCCGCCGTCCAAAATCAGGGGATTGAAGACTTAGAAAAAACTATTATTAATGCTGTCCAAAATCAAGAACTACAGGCGGCTAATTTGGATTTAGCCATTAATCAACGACAGGCGGCCGCTTTAACTAGGGCGAAAATTGCTTTGGAACAGGTCAAAAAAACAATTGACGAAAATTTGCCTTTTGATTTTTGGTCGATCGATCTGCGTACTGCCATTCAAGCTTTAGGAGAAATTACCGGCGAAGAAGTAACTGAATCGGTACTCGATCGCATTTTTAGCCGCTTTTGTATTGGTAAATAAGCAATTAGAAAATCCGGTCAACCAGAAAGAAGCAAAATTATTTGTAGGATGGGTTAGCGGTAGCGTAACCCATGCAGGCGTTGGGTTTCATGCTTCAACCCAACCTACGTTCATCTTATATTTAATTCCACCCACCCACTTAGGAAATCCTGTCAACCAGAAACAGGGTTTTATCTTTTTGTGTTGGGTTAACTATAGTTTTGTTGAGAATTAGAGAACTCAGATATTACTGGAAAAAATACTTTCCAAGCGGCCGTAATAATGGCACTCCCCAAAAGGATAATTAATGTCCAGACCTGATTTTTTTGGGTTCCTTCCACTGATTTTAGCCGATTGTCGATGCCTTCGATTTTCTCATCTAACACTTTAATATCCCCCTTGATATCTGCTTGTCCTATCTCAAGTTTTGTTAAGCGATTATCTAATCGATCAAACCGTTCATCAATCTTATCGAATTTCTGGCTAACTTCCTTGATGCTGTCTTTGATTTCTTTAAGGACGACATCCAGGGAATAAGTAACAGTTTCGTTAGACATTGGCTAAACTCCTATACTGCATCTGGTTAGAATATAATTTTATCTTAGTCTAGGCTTTAAGAAAATTTTCTTTCAGGAGCGGTTAACTGTAGTCTTGTTGAGGATTGGAGAACTCAGATATTATTGGAAAAAAAGACTTTCCAAGCAGCCGTAATAATGGCACTTCCCAAAAGGATAATCAATGTCCAGACCTGATTTTTTTGGGTTCCCTCTACCGATATTAGCCGATTGTCGATGCCTTCGATTTTCTCGTCTAACACTTTAATATCCCCTTTGAGATCGGTTAATCCTATTTCTAGTTTGGTTAACCGATCTTCTACCTTGTCAAATCTTTCGTTAACCCGCTTCTCAAGCGAGTCAATCTTCCCCTCAATCCTTGTGAGGACAGCTTCTAGGGAATAAGTAACAGTTTCGTTAGACATTGGGTAAACTCCTATACTGCATCTGGTTGGATATAATTTTATCTCAAGTCTAGGCTTTTTGGCATTCCTTACCCCACAGTTAACTTCACTTCTGTTCAACCACTGAGACAGTGTTAGGTGAAAACTTCGCTACTTTCTTGTCACTGATTACCCGTTACTGTTCATTCTCTACGAAAAAACCCTAACTGCCAATTTTTTCGGGAACTTCCTAACATCCCATTCATCTTAAAGCCCATATTCCCCAAAGAAAAAAGGGGGAAATCCAGAGGAGTTTCCGGCTTTTTTCCTAGCCTCTCGGTTTTCTTTTGGTTTGACACTCCCATCGCACTCATGCGAGGGATTCTTCATTCACGGGGAGATGCCTTGCAAAAGCAGTGCCTTTACTTGGTCTTACTCTCCCTCCAGAAGCAGTAGCGGTATGCCCTACCGCCAAAATTCGTAAACCTTCATCTCGAATATTCTTAGCAGCATTGATGTCTCTATCATGACTTTCTCCACATTTAGGACATTGCCAACTGCGAATATCTAAACTCAAACTATCCAGACGATTTAAGCAGTTACTACAAGTCTTGGAACTAGGAAAAAATCTGTCAACTTCTATATAGATTTTTCCTTCCCATTCAGCCTTGTATTTTAACATAGTACAGAATTGACCCCAACCAGCATCACTAATTGATTTTGCTAGTTTCTGGTTTTTGACCATGGTTCTGACTGCCAGATTTTCCACCACTATGACTTGGTTTTCGTCAACTAATTTACGACTTAGTTTGTGGAGGAAATCTTCACGACAACGAACAATTTTAGAGTGAATTTTAGCAACTTTAACTCTAGCTTTATTTCGGTTGTTAGAGCCTTTTTGCTTGCGACTTAATTTCTTTTGTCTCCTCGCTAATCTCTGTTCGTACTTACGGTAGTATTTAGGATTCCCGTGTTTAGTCCCGTCTGATGTAATAGCAAAATGGGTTAGTCCAACGTCTATCCCGATAGCTTTTCCTTCTGATGATTTTTCGGGTAAATCCTGACCATCATCATAGAGACAAGATGCGAAATATTCTCCTGATGGATTAACTGAAACCGTAACAGACTTTAAGTTTCCCTCTGGTGGCCGTGAAACTTGGCAATGGACTTCACCAATTTTAGGCAATACCAAAACATCATTTTTTAACTTACAGTGTTGAGGAAATCTAATCGACTGCCTATTTTGCTTTTTCTTGAAGTTAGGATATTTAGCTCTACCTTCAAAGAAATTAAGGAAAGCACTAGAAAGATTTAAAGCGGCTTGCTGTAATACCTGCGATGGTACTTCGCTTAACCACTCATGCTCTTTTTTTAGGGAAGGCAGCAGCTTAATTATTTCGTCTCTGCTTAATCCTTTTCCAGTTTGCTTGTAAGTTTCAGATGTCAAGTTTAGGGCGTAATTGTAAAACCATCTAGCACAGCCAAACGACTTGGCAAGCAAAACTGATTGCTCGCTTGTCGGATAGATTCTGTACTTAAACGCTTTTAACATCTTGTTTACCAGACTATATTTACTATGTTAAACTAGGCAAGACTAAACTGTCAAGGATTTAATCGTGCTTTGCGGTTCTATTCTGGTCGGGGTTTCATCCCTTCAGTACGAGGGTCTTCACCCCGACATCTGTGATAAATTGGGTTATGTGTGCAAAGGAGTGAGCGAGTGGTGTTTAGCATCGAACCAAAAATTATCAATCCGCCCAAAAACCGTCATGATTATCAATTGTCGGAAGTAATTCGCTATCGTGCTTGGGTAGAGATTGATCGCTCTGCCCTACAACAAAACGTGCGAAAAGTCAAGGCCTTATTAGCCCCAAAAACGGAATTAATGGCGGTAATTAAAGCCGATGCTTACGGACACGGGGCAGTTAAGGTGGCTAACAGCGTTTTAGAAGCTGGAGCGCAGTCTTTAGCCATCGCGACTATCGGGGAAGGTATCGAACTACGGGAAGCGGGAATCGTTGCCCCAATTATGATTTTAGGGGCAGTGAACACCCCGGAAGAAGTGGCAGCCTTAGCCCATTGGCAATTGCAACCCACCCTGGTGCAAATCGAACAGGTGCAAATTTTTGCCAGCGTGATGAGACGCTTAGAGCAGCGGCTGCCGGTCCATATCAAACTAGATACGGGGATGTCTCGCTTAGGTACACAATGGCACAACGGCACCAAATTCGTCGAACAGGTTTTAGAGGCTCCTAACCTGAAAATTGCCAGTATATACTCCCATTTTGCCACAGCTGACGATCCCAATCCCGAGATCATGCAGTTACAACGGCAAAGATTCCAACAAGCGATCGCCGAGTTAAGATCAAAAGGTTATCATCCCCCCTGTCTACATTTAGCCAACTCTGCCGCTACCCTAAGCGATCGATCTCTGCACTACGATCGAGTTAGAGTCGGATTAGCTCTCTACGGTCTTTATCCCGCCAATCATCTCACCGATAAAGTCCCTTTGCAACCGGTGCTGCAAATAAAAGCACGCATTGCCCAAGTCAAAACCATTGCCGCCGGTTCGGGAGTGAGTTATGGTCATCAGTACATAGCGACAAAAGACACCCGTATTGCTGTGGTCGGTATCGGTTACGCTGATGGAATTCCCCGCAATCTCTCCAATCGTTTAAAAGTATCCCTGAGAGGACGTTTAGTACCCCAAATCGGCGCGATAACCATGGATCAGTTAATGATTGACGTGAGCGAGATTCCAGAGGTAAAAACAGGGGAAATCGTCACACTTATCGGTAAAGACGGCCCACAGTGCATCACCGCCGACGATTGGGCGCGGGATTTAGGTACGATATCCTGGGAGATTCTCTGCGGTTTTAAGCATCGTTTGCCGCGAGTTATTATTAGCAATGGCTAATTAGGGTTTGCGGCAAAAAGTTTTTCCTGGGGGCAGGGTGTGGGGTGTAGGGTGTAGGGTGTAGGGTGTAGGGTTTTAGCGATTTTGAGGGGGTCAATTACCTAATTTTCAGGGAAAAAGTCCCGGAATTTTCCACCCGATCACTCCCATATCTGGTACTTTTTGGAAACCAAAAAGTCTAAAAGTCTTACCCAACAAGGTTTTCACATTTATTGAGCAAGCCCTAATTATGGCGGTGATCTTAAAAAATGTCAATTGGCGGCAATTCTTACTGTTGACTGGTGAGATGTGTAATTAATTTTGCTTAGGTGCTTACCGCTGCCAAGTGCGATCGCTAATTGCTAGGCTAGATTAGGGGATGAATTCTCCAGTGCTTTAGGTTAGAATAAACAGGGTTAATCGACGGCAAATGATTAGTTTTACCCTAGAGGCAGCGATGACTACAAGCAAAGATTTACCCCTACCCCCCGGCAGTTTCGGATTACCCCTATTAGGAGAAACAATCGCTTTTTTGACCGATGGGGATTTTGCCAGTAAACGTCATAATAAATATGGTCAACTTTTCCGTACTCATATTTTTGGCAGTCCCACGATTATTTTATCCGGTACCGAAGCTAACCGTTTTCTCCTCAGCAACGAGAATAAATACTTTGCCGCAACTTGGCCTAAAAGTACCAAAACTCTCTTAGGTAGCGCATCTTTAGCGGTGCATACGGGAGATGTTCACGCTTCCCGTCGTCGTTTAATCTATCAAGCTTTTCAACCCCGCTCCCTAGCAAGTTATATCCCTACGGTAGAAACAATTACCGCTCACTATTTAGAGCGTTGGCAAACCGCAAAAACCCTGTCATGGTATCCTGAATTAAGAAACTATACTCTCGATATCGCCTGTAAATTATTTATCGGTCTTGACCAGGGTTCTGCTACCAAATTAGGAGAAGTTTTTGATACTTGGTGTGCGGGACTATTTACCCTTCCCCTTCCCCTTCCCTGGACAGCTTTCGGCAAAGCATTACGCTGTCGAGAAGAATTACTGCAAGCGCTCGAAACTATCATTTTAGAAAGACAAAAAAATGATGACTTAGGCCAAGATGCTCTGGCTATCCTTTTACAAGCTAAAGACGAAAACGGTCAAAGTTTATCCTTAGCGGAATTAAAGGATCAAGTGCTATTATTACTCTTTGCTGGTCATGAAACTTTAACCTCCGCTATCGCCACTTTCTGCCTACAAATGGCACTGCATCCCGATATTTTTCAGCTTGTATTGGAGGAAATAACTAATTTTGATCTATCCACTCCTTTAAGCGTTGATACCCTCAAACAGATGACCTATTTAGATCGCGTTTTAAAGGAAGTTTTACGTTTTACTCCCCCCGTGGGAGGAGGATTCCGTCGGGTAATAGAAGACTGTCAATTTAACGGTTATCATTTGCCGAAAGGATGGGTAGTGCAGTATCAAATCAGCAATACCCATAAAGATAATAATATTTATTCCCATCCTGAAACCTTCGATCCCGATCGCTTTTTAGCCGAGGAAAAACCCTACGGATATATCCCCTTTGGTGCGGGATTGCGCGAATGTATCGGCAAGGAATTCGCTCGTTTAGAGATGAAAATTTTAGCCGTTCGTTTAGTAGAAAAATACGATTGGCAATTACTCCCTAATCAAGATCTCACCCTCACCACTATCCCCACTCCCCATCCTCGCGACGGTTTACAAGTCACCTTTAAACCCCGTTAACCAGTTAGGATAAAAAAACTTTAAAAACAGTTTAGCGTTTTTCTCGTAGCCGTGAAATTTATTTCACGGCCTTTATTGTCGGAAATGCTCAGATTTTGAGCCGTCGGTGGAACTGACAGAGGTTAATCGGCAGCGGGTAAAGCTTTCGATAATTCTCCATTTTGCCGATGATTTGGTCTATCAAATTCGAGAACTAGGTAACGAATTAAACGCGCTAGGGATTTTTGTAGCAAACCTTCAGCAATTTTTTGTCCCATCTGTTGGGTTTCCGGTTTAGCGATTAGTTTCGTCATCACTGGCACCATAGCCATGGCATCAAATCCTTTTGTTTCCTGTAAAATACTAAAGATGTTGCGAAGATGCTCAAAACTCTTAGCATCACCCAACAATTCTGGGGGAGTTTCTTGTACCGCTAAACCCACCTGTTGCCGGAAATTAACCGTGAGATTAAACCAAGTGCGACGACCGAAATTATCGAGGGTATTTACTAACTCATTAACTAACTTTTCGCGGATAAATATACCCCTGTCTGACAGAAGAAAATCTAATGCTTGTTCGGTGACTTTCTCGAAGTTAAAATCATTAGAATCTTTAGCATTACGCAAGAGATTTTCTAAACGATTCCAGCGAAAAGTACCGTCTTTAAACAATAAATCTCGCAAGGAATCTCGCAACTCCGTGGAAGGATCGGTGAGCAGACGTTTAGCAATATAAGGATAGGCTTTACTCAGTACCTTAAAATTAGGATCGATGCCAATTGCTATTCCCTCTAAAGTCACCATTGAGCGAATAATTAGGGCATAATAGGCAGGAACTCGAAAGGGAAACTCATACATCATCGCCGACATTTTATCGGTGATACTTTTAAAGTTTAATTCTGCCACACTCGCCCCTAAAGCATTACCGAAAACTTCCGAAAAAGCGGGAACGATTGGCTCTAAATTGGTGGTTGGTGATAGGAAGTCTAACTTAACGTAATCCTTGGCCAAAGACTCAAAATCCCGGTTGACTAAATGGACCACCGCTTCGATTAAACCGTAGCGTTGATAGGGTTCAATATTGCTCATCATGCCGAAATCAAGATAAGCTAATTTACCGTCAGGAGTCGCTAATAAATTACCCGGATGGGGATCCGCATGGAAAAATCCGTGTTCAAGTAATTGACGCAAAGAACACTGCACCCCCACATTAACTAAGTGGGTGGCATCAATACCCTGAGCTTGAATTTCTTTGATATTAGTTAATTTTGTGCCGTCCACCCACTCCATGGTTAAAACCCTTCGGCCGGTATATTTCCAGTAGATTTTGGGGATGTAAATTTCGGCAATATGACCATAAAGTTGAGCGAATTTTTCGGCGTTTTGTCCTTCGTGAAGATAATTAATTTCTTCAAAAATACGACCAGCTAATTCGTCGGTAATTGCCACTAAATCGGAGCGAAGTCTTTTAACATTAATTTTCGCCCAACTCGCCAAACTACGCATGATATACACATCTAAAGTTATACAGCGAATCAAATCGGGACGCTGTACTTTAACGGCGACTCTCTCTCCGGTTTTTAATTTACCTTTGTAAACTTGTCCTAGGGAAGCGGCCGCTATGGGATTGGGGGATAATTCTGCATAAATTTCTTCAGGAGAATAACCTAATTCTTCTTCGATAAAACGATAGGCAATTTCGTTAGGAAAAGAGGGAATTTGATCCTGGAGAGTGGTTAATTCTTCTAAATATAAAGGCGGTACTAAATCAGGCCGGGTAGAGAGAGCTTGACCGATCTTAATATAGGTGGGTCCCAATTTGGTCAACATTTCCCGCAATTGTACGGCCCGTCTAATTTCATTTTTTGGCGATTTTCCCCGCAGTTTATCCCACCAGATACCGATGACAAAAGATAAAACCGGTAGGGCAATTTCGATTAATCTCCCCACAACGTCTAGAGGTCGCCGACGGTAATAGTCGTTAATAACTTGGGGATTGTAGCGCCAACTCTCGGCTACGTTGTCATCCATGGGGCCGATATTTTCCCGATGCTCTTCGGGAATATGCACGGGCTGCACTTCAACAGTAATCGCTTCTTCGGGTTGCGTCTCTGGGGAGATCATCTGTTCGGACATAGTTCGGTGACAAGGCAGGGTGATTTGTAAACTATTGTAACAAGTATCGGCTTGCTGCCCGATCTTGTTTTTGTCTCCCCGAATGGTTATCGGTGTTTTTGACGATTTCGAGGCTGATAAGCTGTTCGTAATTTAAATTGCTTGTTGAGATCAGGCGGTCGGCAGGCTTCGTTAATGCCTCTCAAAGTATTCTACAATAGCTCTCGCTATCGATTCTGCACCATCTTTAGGCAGTTTAACCTTTAATCTTGGCGGTTGGGGAGCTTGCCGCAAAAAGTCCCAATTACCTTGAAAAAATTCTTCACTGCTAATAATTTGATGATAACTATAATCTTGGATTCCAGCCAATAAAATCGCTGATTCGGCAAAACCTTCTCGCATCAGAGAAACAATCGGAACCTCTAATTTTAAAGCCTCGGCAAAGGTACTATATCCCGGTTTGGAAATAATTCGATCGCACAGGGGCATAAAATCCACGGGACGATAGCTCCGATCTGGTTTATCCTGTAAGCGGACTAAATTGGGCAGTTCGGGGGCGTTTTTTTCAAAAGTGATAAATTGCCAATCGGGAAAACTGGCGAGATTATCATAGGGAATTGCTTCTAATCCTAACCCACCAAAACTCAATAAAATAGTTTTTTCTTTGGGGGCATTTAGCTTAAACTCCTGTCGCAATTCTTCTTCACTGTAGCGGGGTGTACCCCCAGTTAAATTTGCTTCTGTAACGTGAGGAAATGCTGTCATCGCTTCTGCTAAAGGCAGTTTAAATAAGTGATCGCATTGATTATAACAACGACTAATCCAATCACTAATACTGGCAAATTCTTCACCCCAATCACGATAGATAAAATCCCAGCCGAAGTTACCAATCATCCAACAAGGAAGCCCCGCACTTTTGGCAATTAGTGCCGCTAAAGGCGGTAAATCGGCCACAACTAAACCCACACGATTAGTTTTAATAAAATTAACTTCACTGGCAATAATTGACCTTGATTGAGCAATTATTTGTTCTAATTTTTCTTTAGTAGCTAATTTATCCATCGTTAAACTATCCGATTGGATTACCCCCACATCAAACCCCCGGGGTCTTTGAATATATTCTCCGGATATATAGGAATCTAATAACCAGCGCGGGGCTGTGGTGACTAATATCGGCAAAATTTCGGGATTAAGTTCAATAATATTAGCTACCACCGAAGCACTGCGGACAGCATGGCCAAAACCATGATTAGTAACGGCAAAATAAACAACAGGACGAGACATAAATATCAAGTAAGGTGAGAATAATAAGCGATAAATTTTGTTTTTCAGACCGTAGATAATAATTACCCTTAATTTTAGGGAGGCAAATGAGGCAGTATATAAATACTAGCAAAAGCATAATATTCCGCTCCCGGTTGACAAGCTTCTTGCAGTAAAGATAAAACCTCCGAGTCTCCTTGTTTGGCGTAACGTAATAATGCTAACAACTTTTTAATATATTGACTACGATGGTTGATTAATTCTTTTCGTCCACGCATACCATTGAGATCGAACAAATCTTCAACAATTTGACCACGCCGATCCCGACCATAAACACTGGCTAATTTTGCCATTTCATCCCAAACAAATTCAAGATGTGTATTCGGATCGGTTACTCCATCCGTGGGGTCTATTAACAGAGGATTTCCTGTGATATCATCGAGAGGAAAATTTGTGCCTTTGTGATTGGCATCATTACATTTATCACAAGAAAGCAGTAAATTCTCCCAAGTAAAAGTCAGATTAGGATACTGGCTTTTTGGATAAAAATGTTTGATCGCTCCGTAAGTTACCACTGTAATCTTACTTTCACAGTAAGCGCATTTCCCATTAAACATTTTAACTAATGCTTCTTTAACTTGCGGATGACTGTATTTATTTTGTGCTTTGTTAATTTGAGATTTAGTTGCCTTGTTGTCTGATTTTATTGATTCTAAAGCCTCTAGCCAACGAGCGGCATTTTTAGCTAATACGCGTGGCTTTGATATTCTCGTGACAGGAATCAAGATAAACGCTCCTCTAGTAAGGCATCAATTCGGGATTCTAAACTATTAGGTTGACTAATTTCGCTAAAGGGTTTAACGTCTTGAACAAATAATGACAGTTGTTCATATTCTTGCTTTTCTTCTGCTGCCAGATTTTTATTTTTACGATTTAGTTGGTGGTAACGCTTAATTTTATTTTCTGTCTCAGTGGGAAAGGTTGATTTCAAACCAAAAGCAGAACTTGTTAAAGTACGATCAACATTAGCCGCTAATTCTAAATAAGGAATTTCTACAATCTCTAATTCACCCGCTACCAGATCGATTCGTAGGGTTAAAGACTTTTCCCCCGCACCGGCAGCGATTAAAGGACTATGAGTAGCGACAAAGAATTGAAGCTTGGGAAAAACTTCCTGTAACCATCCAGCAATTTCCCTTTGCCAAGAAGGATGTAAATGAATATCTAACTCATCGATTAAGACGACTCCAGAAGCCTCTGTGGGGTTATCTAGATTGGGGAAGGATTGTAATAATCGCCAAATTAAATCCCCAGCTAAAGCAATCATACTCCGAAAACCATCGGATAAACTAATGGTTGGAACTTTTTGACCGTTAACTAGAAACTGAATCAAGCCATCGGCAGTTACTTCAGCAATTTCTACATTACCGGGTAACAGTTTAGTAATTGCTTCTTCGCCGATTTTTTTCATTTGTTTGGCTTGATTATCTTCAGGATTTTTGGCTATTCGATAATCTAAATACACCATCCATCTCTCAAAAGAACTTAAAGATGTATCCTCATTAAATTGGCTGAAAAAGTTGCTAGAGCGTTTCGGAGGTTCAAGACTAGGAATAATCACTTGACTCACTCGTGTCAAACGACGGAAAGCTCCATAACCGACGGCAAACCAACCATGATTATCGGAGGCAAAAGCATTGGCTCGCAACCAACTCAAAATTTTGCTATTTTCTTCGATTAATGCTGGTTCTGTATAGGTTTGTTTGTCCTTACTGCCTCCTAACTCTAACCTTTCCTTGCCTGTAACAAAATAGGAATAAGCAAAAGTTTTTCGAGTTTTATCCGTACCAAATTTTCCTGCATCCCCATCTTCTTGATGAAGCACTGCGGTTAATTTACCCGGTGTCTTGGGATTACATATCCAACCAGTCGGACGTGGTAATAATTCTTTGGCTGCTTCTGGTCCTGCGAGCAGCAAAGCTAAAGCCTGTAAAATCGTGCTTTTTCCTACTCCATTTTCTCCTAATAAAGTGATCCAATGATAAGGTTTAGCTCGCCAATGACGTTGATTATTGGGATTACGAATAAATTTAATCTCTTGATTCTGGAAGCATTTAATGTTTTCGAGTGTTATACTTTCAACCCACATCGACATTCCCCCAGAGAATAACAGCGATCGATAAAATTCTAGCTTATTCGGTCACATCTAGCCCTTTTTGGCCTTCATCTCTAAATCCAGTCAAAAACCCTCTCTTCGGGGAGAGGGGGAATTAGATTTAGGAATTTTCCTCTAATCCAAAGACGCGATTAAAAGCTTTCAAGACTTTATAACCAGAATCGATCGATTCTAAGGGATCTTTCCGCAAACGGTGACGTAAACAGAGAACAATTACCCGACGGATATCATCTACCGTCACAGTTGTCCGTCCTTCCAAAGCGGCCAGAGCTTTAGCGGCGCGATTGGTAACGATATCGCCGCGCAATCCATCCACGTCTAACTCGGAACAAACCTCGGAAATTTTCACCCGCAGATCGTAATCAAGCTCAACGGAAGGCAAAAGATTTTGGGCCTCCACTAGCTTTCTTTGCAGTTCTTCCTGTTCTAAGTTGTATTTCTCTAAAAACGAGATCGGATTGCCATCAAATTCCGCACGCTGTTCCACGATTTTGACCCGTAGAGGTGGTTCTTTGACGGTGTGAATCTCGGCGTGCATTCCGAAGCGATCGAGCAGTTGTGGGCGCAATTCTCCCTCTTCTGGGTTGCCCGATCCCACCAAAACAAACCGGGCCGGGTGACGGATGGAAATTCCTTCCCGTTCCACCGTATTCCAACCACTAGCGGCCGAATCTAATAGCACATCGACGAGGTGATCGTCAAGTAAATTGACTTCATCCACATAGAGAATGCCGCGGTTAGCTTTGGCCAGCAAACCAGGTTCAAAAGCTTTTACCCCTTCTGACAGGGCCTTTTCGATGTCAATCGTGCCACAGACCCGATCCTCCGTCGCACCGAGGGGCAGATCTACCATAGTGACTTTTTTCTTGGCAATGGTCAAGGGAATGGCTTCATCCACCTTTTGCCGCACCTCATCGCTCATTAAATCGGGATCATTGGGGTCAGAATTAAAGGGATCGTTAGCAACTACGTCAATTTCTGGTAAAAGGTCGGCTAAAGCCCTAATTGTGGTCGATTTTCCCGTACCTCGATCCCCCATAATCATCACCCCGCCAATTTTGGGGTCGATGACGTTGAGCATTAGGGATAATTTCATTTCTTCCTGGCCGACAATAGCGGTGAAGGGAAAAACCACGCGGCGAGTTTTCGGAGGAGCTTGGGGAGTCACGGTCATAGGTGGATTCAAAAGTCAAGAGTTTTTGAGTAAAGAATTATATCTAGTGGGGGTTCTAGCCGTCAGCTTTCAGCAAAGCTTTATCATTGTAAGTCTTTTTCCCTGCTTTTTAAGATCCAGCGCCAGAGGGGATGACCTGGCCCTTCGTCCCGAATTTTCTGCACCCGTTGCTCTAAGCGCAGTTTTTCTCTGGGGGAAAGTCCTAAAACAATATTGCGACTTTGCCAGACTAACACTGCTCCTGTAATGGCAACACAAAAGGCTAGACCGATAGAAGGCCAGTAATTGAAAGCTAAAGCGTATCTAAGGGCTGTCCAAGTAAAATATTGCCGCATTAAAGCTATATCATCCCATAAAACCCATAAACTAGCCGAACCAATCACTAACCAACAACCCAACACGAATAACCAACGACCCCATACCGTCAGTCGATGTAATCTTTGGACTTGTTGCTGTAGTTCGGAATCGGCCATTTCAGTTATCAGTTATTCAGTGGGGGTGTGGGGTGTGGGGTGTGGGGGAATGGGGAAGTGGGGTGTGGGGTGTGGGGTGTGGGGTGTGGGGGGTGGGGTGTGGGGTGTGGGGGGATGGGGTGTGGGGAGTGGGGTGTGGG
>NZ_JACJQV010000115.1 GCF_014696875.1 Microcystis wesenbergii FACHB-1317
GGCATTTCAGCCCTATTTCATGCCTAAACGTTTCGCACATTTATTACAAGTGTATTGACCTTGAGTCCCCTTGCCTAGTTTGGTATCGGGTGATACTAAACGTCGGGACATATAAACAGTTATAAGGTGGTCAGGGTTGACCTCTTAGATTCAGTCAGGGGACTGAAGACCTTACTAGGCGGTTATTTCGGGCATTTCAGCCCTATTTCATGCCTAAACGTTTCGCACATTTATTACAAGTGTATTGACCTTGAGTCCCCTTGCCTAGTTTGGTATCGGGTGATACTAAACGTCGGGACATATAAACAGTTATAAGGTGGTCAGGGTTGACCTCTTAGATTCAGTCAGGGGACTGAAGACCTTACTAGGCGGTTATTTCGGGCATTTCAGCCCTATTTCATGCCTAAACGTTTCGCACATTTATTACAAGTGTATTGACCTTGAGTCCCCTTGCCTAGTTTGGTATCGGGTGATACTAAACGTCGGGACATATAAACAGTTATAAGGTTGGTCAGGGTTGACCTCTTAGATTCAGTTAGGGGACTGAAGACCTTACTAGTCGGTTATTTCAGGTATTTCAGCCCTATTTCATGCCTAAACGTTTCGCACGTCTATTTTTAACTTGACGTAAGCGGTCAGGGATTGAGATAATCTAACAAGTATGTACGACAATGAAATCCTAGACTCTAGCAACTCCTTAAATAATCCTCTCGATGGGAGCGCTCTGGATCAAGCAGCGGAAATCCCCCCCGATCCAGAGGAAATGCTGTCATTGCTTACTTCTGCTCATGTCAGCGAGAGAATGATCGCCGCCCGCGCCTTTTGTGAATTGCGTGATGAAAGAGCGATCGCCCCGTTACTAGAAATGTTAAACGATGTCTGTCCCCTAGTGCGTGTCAGTGTCGCCTACGCTTTGGGCAGAAATCCCAGTCTTAACTCTGTGGAACCCTTAATCGATTTACTGGCCAGAGATTGGAATGGTTACGTCAGAAAAGGAGTAGTTTGGGCCCTGGGTAACTGTGGTGATCGCCGAGCGATCGAGCCTTTGGTTCATGCTCTTAAAACTGATATTTCGGCGGTGCGATTATGGGCCGCCAGTAGTTTGGCCCAGATTGCCAAGGTCAATTATGAAGATATCATCACCGTCTTGCCGCCTTTAATCGAAGGATTGCGCCGAGATTTAATCGCCGCAGTGCGGAGTAATTGCGCCTGGTCAATCGGTCAATTATGCCGAGAATTGCCCTTAAATGTGATTTATGCCACGGCGATCGATGCTTTGATCGAGGCCTTGGTGGAAGATGAGGATTTAGGTGTCAAGGAGGATGCTAGGGGTGCTTTATTAAAAGTGGGCGACCCGAGAGGATTACAATTGATCGAGGAATTAGAGCTTGAAGGAATTATCTAAACCGCTAATTTTGGGTGTTACAGGGGCATCAGGACTGATTTATGCCGTCCGTACTCTCAAATATCTACTTTTAGCCGACTACACGATCGATCTAGTGGCCTCCAAATCAGCTTACACTGTCTGGCAAGCGGAAGATAATATGCGGATGCCGCCAGAACCGGAGCTACAAGAACAATTTTGGCGCGGCCAATGCGGGGTGATGGAGGGGGGAAAACTACGCTGTCATCGTTGGGGCGATGTGGGGGCAACGATCGCCAGTGGTTCCTATCGCACCCTTGGTATGGTAATTATTCCCTGTAGCATGAGTACAGTGGCCAAATTAGCGGGGGGGTTAAGTTCCGATTTGCTAGAAAGGGCGGCCGATGTGCAGATGAAGGAGGGCAGAAAATTGGTTGTAGTGCCGCGAGAAACCCCCTTGAGTTTAATTCATCTGCGTAATTTAACCACTTTAGCCGAGGCGGGCGTTAGAATCGTGCCAGCAATACCGGCATGGTATCACCATCCCCAATCGATCGAGGATTTGGTCGATTTTGTCATCGCTCGTACCCTCGATCAGTTAGATATCGATTGTGTGGCCATTAATCGCTGGCAAGGACATTAACAGTTATCAGTTATCAGTTATCAGTTATCAGTGGGTAAGTTATCAGTTATCAGTGGGTAAGTTATCAGTTATCAGTTATCAGTTATCAGTGGGTAAGTTATCAGTTATCAGTGGGTAAGTTATCAGTTATCAGTTATCAGTTATCAGTGGGTAAGTTAAGCTAAACGGCTTTTACTTCGGATCACCGATATAGACTCCAAAAGGGTTATAGCTATTGGATCATGCAGGTTAAGCGCCGTTTAGCTTATCAGTTATCAGTTATCAGTGGGTAAGTTATCAGTTATCAGATGTAAGTTTTAAGTTAATTAGTTAGTTAGTTATCTTTATCTTTATACCTGTTTACTGTTTACTGATCACTGTTTACTGATCACTGTTTACTGATCACTGATCACTGAATCAAGGGAGGTAAAAATGGGCTGGATTATGGTCTTATTTGCGATCGCTATGGGCGGATTACTGATCTGGCAGAATCTGGGGGTGATCACTTTGGTCTTTTTTGGCGGTATTATGACGGTAAAACTGCCCCTAGCTGTCTGGGTGTTACTTTTCACCCTAGTGGGAATTATCAGTGGTTTAACCCTGCAATTTCTCTATAGTTTTGGTCGTCCTTTGGCTGCCCCAAAAGCTTCCCCTCGTATAGCGAATAATCCTACAGTCCCACCCCCATCTCCCCGACCTACCTATATTCAGGATACTACTCCGTCTGCACGGGGTAACGATTGGGAAAGAGATAGCGGTGATGATTGGAATTTTGATACACCCCCCGAAAAACCGACGACCATTCAGGATCGGGAAGAATTTCCGCCTAGGGTTGCCGATGAGGAAAAAGCGAATTTTGTCAAGCCTCCAGAGGACAGTTCTCAAACTGGCTCAGTTTATTCCTATAGTTACCGCACGGCCAAACAGACTCGCGGGGAAAAGGCCGATCAAGTTTACGATGTCAATTATCGGATTATTATGCCCCCTGCTCAGGATGAAAACGAAGATCGGGAGGTAAACAAAGCGGATGAAGAAGAGTGGATTTAATTTGACAGAGTAGAGGTTTCTACCCAAATAGCTCAGAGAAGACAAACTGTTCTGGCCTTGTCTCCTGTCTTACAATGGTTAAATCTAGGTTGTGTAGATAGATCGCCATGAAACACACATTATCCGTATTAGTTGAAGATGAAGCGGGAGTCTTAACCCGTATTGCTGGATTGTTTGCCCGTCGGGGCTTTAATATTGAAAGTCTGGCCGTGGGTCCGGCTGAACAAATGGGAGTTTCTCGCATTACGATGGTAGTACCAGGAGATGAGGACAGCATCGAACAGTTAACCAAACAACTTTACAAATTAATTAACGTCCTCAAGGTGCAGGATATCACCCAAACCCCCTGTGTGGAAAGGGAATTAATGCTGATTAAAGTTAATGCTACCGCCGAGCGCCGGGCCGAAGTGATCGAATTAGCGCAGGTATTCCGGGCGCGGATTGTGGATATTTCCGAGGAAACCCTGACCATCGAAGTGGTGGGGGATCCGGGTAAAATGGTGGCGATTATGCAAATGCTGAATAAATTTGGCGTTCGCGAGGTGGCCCGTACCGGTAAAATTGCTCTGATTCGCGAGTCGGGAGTCAATACGGAATACCTCAAAGCTTTAGAGGCTAAAATGTCAATTTAGGGATATTGGGTATGAATTGGGGTGTTAGGGTTTTAGGGTGTTAGGGTTTTAGGGTGTTGGGGTGATGGGGTGTTAGGGTGGTCACTGCGTGCGCGTTGCGGGGGGTGTTAGGGTGTTGGGGTTTTAGTTGAAATTCCCCACTCCCCACTTCCCCACTTCCCCACTTGCCTCTTGCCTTCAGAAGCTGATAACTGATAAAAACTATGTCTAAGCAGTCGCCGAAAACCCAAATTAGTCAACTTGTCACCGTTGCCGTGCAGAAATTGCAAGGAAAGGTGAATTTTCAGGCGGTAAATCTCAAAAAAGGGGCGAGAGTTCCCGAATTACGCCTTAAAAACGAGAATGGCAGCGGGGAAAGCAAATATCCCCTTATCGGCGATCGCTATTTGTTGGGTCGTAGTTCCAGTTCCTGTGATATTACTATCCGTAACACTGTGGTGAGTCAGATTCATTGTTCCCTGCAGCGTGACCCGAAAAATCCCCATAATTTCCTGCTCACAGATGAAAACTCCACCAACGGGGTTTATATGGGTAAACGTCGTCTCAAAAGCCTTTCCCTGCGTCATGGTGATATCTTTACCCTGGCCCCCCCAGACTTAGCCAATTGTGTCACCATCTCCTACTACTGTCCCCCTCCCCTGTGGGCGCGACTTTTGCGCTATGGTTTCTATGGTGCGGGGGGTATTTTCGGTTTATTAGTTTTAGCGGTTATCTGGGAAAGTCGCAAAGTTAATGTTTATCCACTCCCTTCCGGGGTGAGCGGTCCGGTGGTGGTTTACCCTAGGGATGGTCAAACTCCCCTCAATCCCATTCGACAGGAAACTCACCGAGAATTAGATAATCTGGGCGATTTTTCTCCCTATTTGCCCAAGGCGGTTGTCGCTTCCGAAGATAGTCGTTTTTACTGGCATTTTGGGGTTGATCCTTTGGGGATTGTTCGGGCTGTTATGATTAATTGGCAAGGTCGGGGCATTCGTCAAGGGGCCAGCACCCTGACTCAACAGTTAGCGCGTAGTTTATTCCCCGAAGTCGGTCGCCAAAATACTGCCGATCGCAAACTCCGGGAGGCTGTGGTCGCTTTACAATTAGAAGCGGTCTATAGTAAGGATACAATTCTCAAAACCTATCTCAATCGAGTTTATCTCGGTCTGGCCGGTTACGGTTTTGAAGACGCGGCCCGCTTTTATTTCGATAAATCCGCCAGAGATTTAGATATCTCCGAGGCTGCTACTCTTGTGGCTATGTTACCCGCCCCGAATCGATTTAATCCCATTCAAGATTACGACACTTCCGTACAATTACGCAATCGTGTCATCGATCGCATGGCCCAATTAGGCATGATTTCCCCGGAAGCGGCGGCCAGCGCCCGCAGATCTCGCATTGAAATCAGTCCCCAAGCCAAAAAATCCCTATCTAGTACGATTGCACCATATTTTTATAGTTACGTTTTCGAGGAATTACAGGACCTTTTAGGCGAAGAAGTGGCCAAAGAGGGCAATTTTATCGTTGAAACCAGTTTAGACCGCCGGCTGCAAGCGATCGCAGAAAAAAGTTTAAAAAATAATGTCCTAAAGCAAGGACCCCGCTATCGATACTCCCAAGGGGCTTTAGTTACCCTAAACAGTCAAACTGGGGAAATTCTCGCTTTAGTCGGGGGAGTTGATTATCAAAAAAGCCAATTTAACCGCGCTATCCAAGCTAAACGTCAACCCGGTTCCACTTTTAAGGTATTTGCTTATGCTGCCGCCCTAGAACAGGGAATATCGCCCTATAAAACCTATACCTGCGCTGGACTCTCTTGGCAAGGACAAGCCTATTCTCCCTGTGAACGTAGTAGCGGGGGGGTCAATATGTTTCAAGGTTTAGCGCGATCGGAAAATAGTGTTGCCCTTCGCATTGCTCGCGAGGCAGGATTAAGTAATGTGGTCAATGTGGCGGAACGTTTGGGGGTGAAATCACCTTTAAATCCCGTACCGGGGCTAATTTTAGGGCAAAGCGAGGTAAATGTCTTGGAAATGACCGGCGCTTATGCGGTTTTTGACCATGGCGGGCGCTGGAATCGTCCCCACGCCATTAAACGCATTCTCGACGCTTCCGACTGTAAAAATGTGGAGGATTTGAGTACTTGTCGGGTTATTTATGACTATGGCGACGATAGCGATAGAAATCAGCAGGTAATCTCCCCTAAAACCGCCGAAACGATGAATAGTTTATTGCGGGGGGTGATAACTAATGGTACAGGAGGCGCTGCTAGTATTGGCATGGGAGAAGCGGGTAAAACGGGAACTACGGATAATTATGTGGACCTCTGGTTTATCGGTTATCTTCCCCGTCGCGACTGGGTGACAGGCATTTGGTTAGGTAATGATAATAATTCTCCCACTGCGGGCAGTAGTCAACAGGCAGCCCGGTTATGGGGCGATTATCACCGTCAGTTAATCACTACACAAAACTAATGCCAATAGTTCTGAAGCTCAGACCCATTTTAACGGTCTATCCTTAAGATTAGTGGAATCAACCACAAAGACACAAAGGACACAAAGATTAGGTTTGTTAATTCTTCTTCCCATCTAATCAAAATTGGGTGGGTTGCGCTACCGCTAACCCACCCAACTGGACTACTTCATTGGGGAGATGAAGTTAAACAAAGTTAGCGGTCAACAGATTATCAGAGTCAACCCCACTCAAAAGAACTGAGGAAGCATTGGCTGAAAAAAGACCCCCAAGACCTTGAATAATCAGTGTAGATGAGCCAGCAGCCCCATTAGCGGCAATGGTGAAGACATTACTACTAAAGGTGCCAGAGAGGCGGTAGTTCGTACTACTAGCCAGAGCATCAGGAGAAAGGCCAAGCGCCGATGTCGGTAATACGCCGCTACCTTGAATGTCAAGGAATTCTCCTGCTGCACCTCCACCTGCAACAAAGTCTGTAATGATATCTAAGCTATTGCCGAAAGTGATGGTCATACCAACCGTAAAATTACCAGCAGCAGATATAGCTGTTGGCGCAGTACTGTCCGCGGTTCCCTGGACAAATCTGTCCGCATTAGCCCCACCTGTCAGGGAATCTGAGCCCGTCCCACCGTTGATCCTGTCACCGCCATTCCCACCAAGAAGGGAGTCATTGCCATCCCCACCAAGTAGGGAGTCATTGCCAGCGTCACCAAAGATGACATTGGCAACGCTGCTACCGGTCAGGGTATCGGCAGAACCGGAGCCAGTTAGGTTTTCAAAGCCAGCAATGATGTCGCCCGCAGCATCCCCACCAGATACGACACTGGTGGCGAGGTTGACATTAACACCGGCTGTAGAACCGGCATAGGAAAGGGTGTCAGTGTCAGCCCCACCGTTGAGGGTGTCAGCACCAGCCCCACCGTTGATCGTGTCATTGCCAGCGTCACCAAAGATGACATTGGCAACGCTGCTACCAGTCAGGTTATCGGTAAAACCAGAGCCGGTGAGGTTTTCAAAGTTACTAATGATGTCGCCCGCAGCATCCCCACCGGATACGGTACCGGTGGCGAGGTTGACATTAACACCGGCTGTAGAAGCGGCATAGGAAAGGGTGTCATTGTCAGCCCCACCGTCGAGGCTGTCAGCACCGGCCCCACCCTCGATCGTGTCATTGCCAGCAAGACCAAGGATGACATTGGCACCAGTGCTACCAGTCAGGTTATCGGCAAAAGCGGAGCCGGTGAGGTTTTCAAAGTTACTAATGATGTCGCCCGCAGCATCCCCACCAGAGCCGGCACTGGTGGCGAGGTTGACGCTAACAGCGGATGCAGAGTTGGCATAGGAAAGGGTGTCATTGTCAGCCCCACCGTCGAGGCTGTCAGCACCAGCCCCACCCTCGATCGTGTCATTGCCAGCGCCACCGTTGATGGTATTGGCATTGCCGTCGCCAGTCAGGGTATCGGCAAAAGCGGAGCCGGTGAGGTTTTCAAAGTTACTAATGATGTCGCCCGCAGCATCCCCACCAGAGCCGGCACTGGTGGCGAGGTTGACGCTAACAGCCGCTCCAGAACTGGCATAGGAAAGGCTGTCAGCACCAGCCCCACCGTCGAGGCTGTCAGCACCAGCCCCACCATCGATCGTGTCATCGCCAGCCCCACCAAGAATGCTGTCATCGTCAGTGCCACCATCAATGGTGTCGTTGCCATCCTGACCGTCGATGAAGTCATTGCCAGCCTCACCAGAGATGGTGTCATCGCCAGTCGCCGTATCTTCCTCAAACCCAAACGCACCAAAGAGGGTGTCATTGCCACCCCCACCAGCGAGGATGTCATTGCCAAGGCCACCATAGATGATATTTGCCCCACCGTCGCCAGTCAGGGTATCGTTATAATTGGTGCCATCCAAGTTTTCAAAGCCAGCAATGGTGTCGCCTGCAGCAAACCCCGATACGGCACCGGTGGCGAGGTTGACACTAACACTAACACCATTAAAAGAGTTGCTATAGCTGAGAAGGTCAATACCAGCCCCACCGTTGAGGTTTTCAGCGGCAGCTCTTCCGTAGATCTCGTCATTGCCATCCCCACCATTGAGGGTGCTATTGCTGGTATCCCCACCACCGAGGATGTCATCGCCAGCCCCACCATCGATGACGTTATTGCCAAACCCATCGATGATGTAGTCATTGCCATCCCCACCAAAGAGGGTATCATTGCCATCACCGTCAGTGATCGTGTCATCACCATCCCCACCATCGACCGAGTCATTGCCAAACCCAGGAAGGATACGGTCATTGCCAGCCCCGCCAAGGATGGTGTCATTGTTTAATGCACCAAATGTCTGCGTAGTGCCACCGTTGAGGAGGTCATCACCATCCCCACCCTCGATGAAGTCATTGCCATCGAAACCCAAGAGGGTGTCATTGTCAGCCCCACCATTGAGGCTGTCATTGCCAGCCCCACCATTGAGGCTGTCTTTGCCATCCCCACCGGTAATAGAGTCATTGCCAGCGCCACCGGTAATGGTGTCATTGCCCCCCTCACCGTTGAGGATGATGCTGGTAACGCCGGAGGCAGTGGTCAGCCCGGCTGCGCTGATCGTGTCATTGCCATCGCCGGCGTTGACGGTCAGCGTGGTATCAGAAAAGTTGCCATTGGGAGTGACTGAGCCGGATGTGGCGGTGATGTTGTAGCCAGTGACTAATGGGGTGCGGTTCTTAATGACGATGTTGTCATTGCCAGTGCCGCCAGCATGAGTTGCCATGTTTTTTTTTCTCTAAAGATACAGGTGAAGGTGATCGAGGCCATGCACGGGACTCAGTCTTGAATATTAAATCAACCCATCAGCAAGGTAGGCTTACCCTCCGGCTGGGGCCAGACTAGAGTGACCAGTGGCGACTACTGAAGTTAAGTGATGTGATCAGTCGAGTTACCTACCCCCCACCTGTCGCCGTCCCCCCAAAAGGGGGACTATAGGGACTGGACTCAAGCGGTTTGCTTAGAAGGTGAAAAGTAGATGGATTTTACATCCCTAGGACATTGATACCGCTTCGCCGGTTCGGTTTACACCGTTGCAGATGCCGTATCGATAAAAGTAGAAACCAAGGTCGCAAGATAGCCACCTTGTTAGGGCGTTCTAAGAAAACTCTAACCTAAGGTAAGGCGATCTGCTTTGGCATCAAGAAATCAAAACTCATACATCAAATATTCACAATTGACGGTATTTTACCAATCCCCAAAATTGGGGAAGCGATAAGAATTTCATGAAATCTTTAGCATATTAGGATTAATTGTAAGCTATCGGGATAGGGAAATGTTTGCCATACCCCTCATCTTTTATAAAAACTACACAATTGCTATAAAAACTACACAATTGCTATAAAAACTACACAATTGCCCGGATTCAGCTGGTTGGAAGTACTCAGCCCCGCCTCCCCCTATTACTGTCCCCCTCCCCTGTGGGCGAGACTTTTGCGCTATGGTTTCTATGGTGCGGGGGGTATTTTCGGTTTATTAGTTTTAGCGGTTATCTGGGAAAGTCGCAAAGTTAATGTTTATCCACTCCCTTCCGGGGTGAGCGGTCCGGTGGTGGTTTACCCTAGGGATGGTCAAACTCCCCTCAATCCCATTCGACAGGAAACTCACCAAGAATTAGATAATCTGGGGGATTTTTCACCCTATTTGCCCAAGGCGGTTGTCGCTTCCGAAGATAGTCGTTTTTACTGGCATTTTGGCGTTGATCCTTTGGGGATTGTCCGGGCTGTTATGATTAATTGGCAAGGTCGGGGCATTCGTCAAGGGGCCAGTACCCTGACTCAACAGTTAGCGCGTAGTTTATTCCCCGAAGTCGGTCGCCAAAATACTGCCGATCGCAAACTCCGGGAGGCTGTGGTCGCTTTACAATTAGAAGCGGTCTATAGTAAGGATACAATTCTCAAAACCTATCTCAATCGAGTTTATCTCGGTCTGGCCGGTTACGGTTTTGAAGACGCGGCCCGCTTTTATTTCGATAAATCCGCCAGAGATTTAGATATCTCCGAGGCTGCTACTCTTGTGGCTATGTTACCCGCCCCGAATCGATTTAATCCCATTCAAGATTACGACACTTCCGTACAATTACGCAATCGTGTCATCGATCGCATGGCCCAATTAGGCATGATTTCCCCGGAAGCGGCGGCCAGCGCCCGCAGATCTCGCATTGAAATCAGTCCCCAAGCCAAAAAATCCCTATCTAGTACGATTGCACCATATTTTTATAGTTACGTTTTCGAGGAATTACAGGACCTTTTAGGCGAAGAAGTGGCCAAAGAGGGCAATTTTATCGTTGAAACCAGTTTAGACCGCCGGCTGCAAGCGATCGCAGAAAAAAGTTTAAAAAATAATGTCCTAAAGCAAGGACCCCGCTATCGATACTCCCAAGGGGCTTTAGTTACCCTAAACAGTCAAACTGGGGAAATTCTCGCTTTAGTCGGGGGAGTTGATTATCAAAAAAGCCAATTTAACCGCGCTATCCAAGCTAAACGTCAACCCGGTTCCACTTTTAAGGTATTTGCTTATGCTGCCGCCCTAGAACAGGGAATATCGCCCTATAAAACCTATACCTGCGCTGGACTCTCTTGGCAAGGACAAGCCTATTCTCCCTGTGAACGTAGTAGCGGGGGGGTCAATATGTTTCAAGGTTTAGCGCGATCGGAAAATAGTGTTGCCCTTCGCATTGCTCGCGAGGCAGGATTAAGTAATGTGGTCAATGTGGCGGAACGTTTGGGGGTGAAATCACCTTTAAATCCCGTACCGGGGCTAATTTTAGGGCAAAGCGAGGTAAATGTCTTGGAAATGACCGGCGCTTATGGGGTTTTTGACCACGGTGGGCGCTGGAATCGTCCCCACGCCATTAAACGCATTCTCGACGCTTCCGACTGTAAAAATGTGGAGGATTTGAGTACTTGTCGGGTTATTTATGACTATGGCGACGATAGCGAGAGAAATCAGCAGGTAATCTCCCCTAAAACCGCCGAAACAATGAATAGCTTATTGCGGGGGGTGATAACTAATGGTACAGGAGGCGCTGCCAGTATTGGCATGGGAGAAGCGGGTAAAACGGGAACCACTAATAATTATGTGGATCTCTGGTTTATCGGTTATCTTCCCCGTCGCGACTGGGTGACAGGCATTTGGTTAGGTAATGATAATAATTCTCCCACTGCGGGCAGTAGTCAACAGGCAGCCCGGTTATGGGGCGATTATCACCGTCAGTTAATCACTACACAAAACTAATCCCAATACTACTACCTAGGGTTTGCGGCAAAAAGCTTTTCGGTGGGGGCAGGTGGGGTGTGGGGTTTTATCGATTTTCAGGTGGTCAACTACCTAATTTTCAGGGAAAAAGTCCAGGAATTTTCCCCCCGATCCCCGCAATGGCTGGCACTTTTTGAGGGGAAAAAGTCCAAAAGTCTTATCCAACAAGGTTTTTAGATTTATTCAGCAGACCCTAGCTACTGTTCCCGTTGCCTATTCCAGAGTTCCCTAAAACCAGAGACTTTGTACCTCACTATTAAGATAACTGCTTTAAAGTAATAAGGGTGTCTTAGCCCTAGCTAACACACCCGCAGAGATTATTTCTGGTAGCCTAGTTTTTCCCCAAAAATCCACAACTGCCCAACCCACCTGAGTGGAGGGACAGGGATAGATTAGGCGACAACCTCAATCCTGGCTGCAGTTAGGCCCGGCGAACCAGTAAGGGTTGCGATTTGAGTCAGAGGATTAGTATTAGTAGTAAGGTCTGAGTCAAACGATAAAACACCACCACTGTAGATAAATTTGGCAGTGCCATTTTGACCGGTTGTCGAGAATAGGCTAGGAGTCAAAGTACTGTTAATGGTAGTCAGTCCACCGAAACCAGCGGAAGAAACTCGGATAAAATCCTGAGAGACGTTAAAATCGGTGATGGTGTCAAGGCCTTCGTTGGAATTATTATACACAAATCTATCAGCACCAAGACCGCCGGTTAGGGTATCGTTTCCTAAGCCACCGATTAGTCTATCGTTGGCGCCGCCACCATCTAGGCTATCGTTGCCGTCGCCACCAAGTAGCGCATCGTTGCCGCCGCCACCAAGTAGCGTATCGTTGGCGCCGCCACCATCTAGGCTATCGTTTCCCGCGTCACCAGATAGGGAGTCGCTTCCTAGGCCGCCGATTAGGGCATCGTCATCGTCGCCGCCGGTTAGGCTATCGTTTCCATCGCCACCATCTAGGCTATCGTTTCCCCCTCCACCACTTAGGCTATCCGCTAGATTACCACCGGTTAGAGTATCGTCGAGCTCACTACCTGTGATGAAATAGGAATCGGTGGCGAGGAGTTTCCAGATCCCATTTTGTTGCGTACCCGACGCTTTCGTGTTAACAATACCGCCGCTTAGTTGATAAGTGCCGGCAGACCCACCTCTAACAAAGGTAAGGCTATCTGCTGGCAGGGAAAATAACTGAGAAAAGGCTCCACCGTACTGGGAAAGGGTTGCGCTATCAGCAGGGCCGAAGTTGGTTATTCTCCACGCTGTAGTAAGGCCGTCGGATAAAAGGCCCTGGGAAGTGAGATTATCGGCGGTAATGGTAATGCCTGGTCCTGATATAGAAATGGGGCTATCAGTATAGATGTCCAGCCAATCACGAACAAAACTATCCACAGCACCACTGAAATTAACAGGAGAGGTGAAGTAGTTAGCGAATGATATAGTTACAGTTGGCATGATTTTTCCTTTGAGTGATATGTTTGAATCTGAAGAGTTTGACAATCTTCCTCCCGATTATTATATACCAAGAAAAAAAATACAACCCTGTTTTCTAGGCTTGTTTCCTGTATTATTTATTGCTAATGGTTAAGTTTTTATCAATTTTGGGTTAATTTTTGGCTGGGTATGACATAAATCACCCCAGAAATTAAAGTTAATATCACCGATAGCCAAAAAGCGAACTGAGAAATTAAGTTATATTCAGAAGGCAAGGGAGCAATTAAGAGAGCGATAGCGACAATTTGGCTGACTGTTTTGCTTTTTCCCCACCAATTAGCCCCTTTTATGTCGCTATTTCCTGTTAAATTCGGATTAATGCGCCAACCAGCGATCGCTAATTCCCGAGCAAGAATTAAAAATACTCCCCAAGCAGCAATTAAATCCATTTCAATCAGAGCTAAAAGAGGAGCGAGAACCAGCAATTTATCGACCAAAGGATCGAGAAATTTCCCTAATTCGGTGATTTGATTGAATTTTCGCGCTAGATAACCATCGAGCCAATCGGTGCTGGCAGCAATCAGAAAGATAATTAAACTTAACCAGCGATCGATTTCTGTGCCTTGGTGCAACCAGTATAAAATTAATGGCAGTCCCAAGAGTCGCGATAGGGTAATCGAGTTGGGTAGGTTCATTTTTCAGTGATCAGTAATCAGTAATCAGTAATCAGGCTCTCTTAGGTTTGGTGGGTAAAATGTATTCTAAGATACATTCCTCCTAGCGAGTGAGTGGAAGGAACCACAAAGACACAGAGGACACAAAGACTGATCGATCATAATGTAAGTTAAACTTATCATACAAAGAATAAGAGAGCCGTAATCAGTAATCAGTAAACATTAAACAGTCAACAGTAATCAGTAAAAAGGCAGCTCCGAGCTTGTCGCTTAATACTATTCACTTAAAACTTAAAACTTAAAACTTAAAACTTAAAACTTAAAACTGATAACTGATAACTGATAACTGATAACTGATAACTGATTCTAGCTGGCTAATTTGAGATCGAAATTACTTTGTTTATTGCCTAATTGTCTGAGCCAACGATAATTATAAGTTAAAGCACCTCGCAGGGTGGGATAAACGGCATAATTAACGCCAAATTCTTGGCAAACTTCCGCTAAGATTGGGGCAATTTTGGGGTAGTGAATATGGCAAATTTGCGGGAAAAGATGGTGAACAACTTGATAATTTAATCCCCCTAAATACCAATTTAAAAAGGCATTTTTAGGAGCAAAATCTACGGTAGTTCGCACTTGAAAGATTGCCCATTCGTCTTCGATTTGGTTAGCTGCCGAGGGTTGAATAAATTCGGCGGGTTCCAAAACGTGAGCTAACATAAATACATGACAGGCAAGCACCCCATAGGTCATAAAAGCAATGAGAAAACCGATCGCTATTTCTAGGGGACTATAACCAACTAAGAGAGGAATGCCAATAAACCAAAAAAGATAAACAACTTTTCCGCTCAATAAAACGAATAGATCGATCGGTTTAGGATTGGGAATTTTAATCTCGCCAAAACGATTACCAAAGAGAATAGAGCGCACATCGGAGAATGACCAATAGATAGGAATTATAGCGTAGAGAATCGGGATAAATAAATGTTGATAACGATGATACCATTTATGCTCGGCATGGGGAGTCATTCGCACGATACCATCGCCGTGAATTTCCACATCGTACCCTAAAACATTGGTGTAGGTATGATGGAGATAGTTATGACGAAAACGCCAGAGATAACTGGAAGCACCGATGATATAATCGTAGGTCATGCCAAGGAGAGAATTAACCCATTTCTTACTAGAATAGCCGCCATGGTTGGCATCATGACCAATGCTAAAACCAATCCCTGCTAATCCTCCTCCTAAAACCATGCAACCGATAATTTTTAGCCACCAGATATCTGGACCAAAAAGCACAAATAGCCAAGCGGCAATTACCCAGGTTAAAATCGTGATCGTCTTCAGGTACATGGCAAAATTATCTCTGGTGGGGATGCCGTTTTCGGTAAAATAAGCATCAACCCGTTTATTCAATTCCTTTCTAAAACCCTGATTTTCGGTAAAAGTTACTCGCATTCCTAATTTTTGTCCTAGAAGTTGATATGACGGCTATTTGTGGCAGCTCAGAGTGAATTTATGAGTCTTGTACTGGTTTGCTAAGGCTGTCTCACTATAACTGATAATTTCTCATCAGTCCCTCATCTATTGTCAGAGAAAGAGGTGCGCTTGGCAAGGCAATCCCTCAATTTGTTTGCTACTCTTGCAGAAAATCCTCGGTTTTTACCTAATCAGATATCAGATACCTGTAGCCGGTGATAGAAATGAGCGTTAGGTACTTTTATACTACTATTAAAGCGATTGAAGGCGATCGAGTTTTCTGGTGCGAAGTGCCACAATTAAGAAAATCGATCAATGCGATCGCTGGAAGCGTGGCCGATGATGAAGCGGTGTATTTTTATCTGTGGCAATGGTTACAGAATGATCCTAATAACCAATTAGTCAAGTCCCATTGGATGGTTTTCTTACAATATCGCTCCTGTATGGTAACTCAAAGGGTTTATCAAAATGTCGGTCATCGGATCGATGCTGATTATGAAACCCTCTTCTACTATTTGCTGAATTTGCTTTCTACGGCAATCACCAACAATCCTCGCAATTTTTACGGTAACTTTCAGGATAACAAGACCAAACCGGGATTTTTTCGCTTAATCTTAGAAAAATGGACAGATAAAAAATTGAGAAATACTCTCTATAATTTTCTGCGAGGAGAGTATAAAACGATTGGCAGGACTAATCTCGGTATAGTCAGTCTTTTTAGTGCGAATAAAATTCAAAAAGTTTTACGAACATCGGGTATCTTTACCGAGAATCATCTGCTAATATTTAACTGTTTTCGAGAGGTTAAAAAAGCTTCTCTTAGATCATTGGATAACTGGCAAGAGGAGGATTGGCAACAGGTAATCGATCGCCTACAGCAGTTACAACCGCAAGTTATTCTCACCGTTGAGGAAGTGCAAGCAAAACTCAATCAAATAGGGGAGATAATGCGTAATCATATCGATCCTCCTTACTCTAAATTTGAGCCTAATAATTATGACGATAATAGCAATTACTTTTGGGAAAATATCCCCAGCAAGAAGCCAAGTAAAGATTTACTACAACAGCAAGAAATCCAGGAAGATATTAATAAGTTATTAATCACTCTTGAGGATGAAGTTAAACAGATTGCATATTGTTACTATCATCAAAAGATGACGCAAGCACAGATCGCTAATCGATTGGGAGTTCACTCATCTACTATTAGTCGAGAAATAACCCAATTATGTAAAAAATTTTATCAGCTACTCTGTGCAAGAGAAGGCAAAGATTGTCCTATTTTGTTAAAT
Source organism: Microcystis wesenbergii FACHB-1317 (assembly GCF_014696875.1). Classification (GTDB taxonomy): domain Bacteria; phylum Cyanobacteriota; class Cyanobacteriia; order Cyanobacteriales; family Microcystaceae; genus Microcystis; species Microcystis wesenbergii_A. The sequence goes on from NZ_JACJQV010000115.1 coordinate 16,282, forward strand.
GAGATTAAATTACAATCTCGGCAAAAACAAGAGATCGATGCTTATCTGGAATATTTTTGTCAGTCCTACTTAACTCAAATCTAATCTGTTAGGAGATACCATGAAAGTCAACCTCGATATTTTGCAACAAATTAACCCGAAATCCCTTTGGCTAACTTTTTCGGAAACAGAGATTAAACAAGCTCGATCGATTCTCGGTCAATACTCTAATCAAACCGCCAAAAATCAGGCTTTGATTAATTACTTGGTGCAAATATGCTTAAGCAATTGGCTGAAAGATAATCTTGATTGTTCCCTTCAAATAATACCTGAAAACCATCAGTATCTTTGGGAGTTTATTAACGGGTTTACTTGGCAAATTCAAGATAAAAAAGTGACTACTATTCCCAGTCAAGCGATTGACATTGAGGGATTGACAATAGAGCAAGAATGGGTTGATATTCCCGATTTAGCGGCGGATTTTTATCTAGGGGTGCAGGTAGATTTAGCAGAAAAATTTCTCAATATCTGGGGTTTTATATCCAGAAAAGATGTTAAAAATCTCGCAGAATACGATCCAATTTACCATCAATATTATTTGGACAGTGAGCAAATTATTGATGATTTAGATATTCTTTGGCAGAGTTGTTTAGAGGGAGAGAGTGAACAAGAAAAACTGGAATCTTTAGCAAATTTATCGCCAGCAACAGCAGAAAATTTAATTAAAAAGTTAGGTCAAGTTTCACCCTATTCTCCGAGATTAGATATTAGTTGTCAGCAGTGGTTAGCTTTGTTGAATGATCAGCAATGGCGAGAAAAACTTTATCAGCAGCGTCTAGAAATAATCCCCACTAAACTTAGTCAATGGTTACAGGGAATTATTACAGAGAAATGGCAGGAAATCCTCAGCACTATCGACAATTATCGTCCAATTAATCCAGGGTTTTTGTTGGCTGCTGAAAAAATCAGCAGCCGAGAATCTCCGACAGATATTCAGCGAGAAATTAGACAACTGTATGCTAGTCAAAAAGAGGTGGAATTTTCGGAACATTTAACCCCAGAGGAAGCTTTAGCAAAACTGCAACATCAAACCCAAGATGAAACTATTCGCTGGCAAGCGGCCGAATATCTCTGGAATATTGATCCTCATTATCCCAATGCTGCTATTCGTAAAATGCTCGATGTGGGTAGTCAATTAATGGGTTATAAAATCGCTTTAATGGTGGGAGTTTTATCGACCAGTGACCAGAGAATTGCTGTCTTAATTCGTGCCTATGCCATGGACAATTTTGCCAAGCTACCCCCTGGTTTATCTTTGCAAATTAGCGATGAAATAGGCCAATTAATCCCCGGTTTAGAAGCAAGAGCAAGGGAGAAACCCTTAGATAGCTATCTACAGCTTTATTTTCTAGCTGATGCCGACGATCGCTTTAATGTTAACCTAAGCTTAGGGGACAGTAGCATTACCGAACAGTTTAGGATTTAATAGAGATAGCAGAAAATGTCAAGGGTAAAGACATGAGCAGAGTTGTGATTCTGAAAATTGGTGATGGCAGTTTTGAAACGGGATTTTCCGTCACTCTAGAAATTCGTGACAATCATCTCTTGATAGCACCTTTTGCTGACGGGAAATTAGTCCCTAACCTTGACATTGCTGCCGCTTTGCAAAATTATCGTCGAGCTTATTATCATTGGGTAGAAAGTCAACCCAGTTTAGGAATTACCGTTCCTCATAGTATGATCACCCATGCAGCGGTAGGTGATCCTAGAGACAACCTCAGAAAAGCCACTCAAACTTTAAAAGATAGCTTAAATGAATGGCTAAATTCCAGTTCTCTGAGTTCGATACAAAATCGTATCTTGTTCCATATAGGTACTGAGTCAGAAGTAAGATTTTTTATCCAAACTACCCACTTTGATTTACAACAAATTCCCTGGGAGTGTTGGAATTTTTTACGGGATTGGTGGAATGATGTGGAAATTGCTCTTACTATCCAGAGAAATCCTCCGATAATTAACCTTACTCCTCCGATTCATGTTTTAGTAATTTTGGGTAATATTGACATCGAAAACGAGCGTAATTCCCTGTGTTTATCCAGTTTGCAAACGGCACTAGGAAACCAAGATAAGGTTTCTATGAAAATATTGAGTCCCAGTTCAGATCCTCCTCTTTCAACGGAAAATATTCAGAATGAGTTGATCAAAAATCCATGGGATATTGTAGTTTATTTAGGTCATAGTCGAACCAGTAGCGACGGACATGATGGAGTTTTTATCATTGATAATGATACGGCTTTATCTCCCGAACATAATTTAAGAAATTCCCTAGAAATAGCTGTTAAAAAAGGCTTAAAACTTGTTATCTGTAACTCCTGCGATGGGTTAGGTATTGGTCGTCAGTTGGCTAATATCGGAGTACCGCATATTATTGTTATGAAAGAACCCATCGCTGTGCGGGTTGCTTTGAGATTTCTAGAAGTTTTTCTTCCCAATTTTCTTGAACATAAATCCCTACAGGAATCCTTAACAAGCGCTCGACAAGAATTAAGATTACATGAATTTGAGAAGGATGCTGCTAGTTCTTCTTTACTGCCTCGTTTGATAGAAAATCCTGAAGAACCACCGTTAATTTTACCTTTACCCCCTGAAAATACGGAGGAAAATCACCAAAATAGTTATGAGCAAAGTTGGCCTTTACGTCTATCTAGTCGCTGGAAACAAGCTCTGTTATTTATTTTAAGTATTCTGGTAACTTTATCAGTTTTATATTGGGGAGGAGTATTTTCCGATGATGCTAGTAAATACCCAGAAATTAGCCTAGGTGAAGAAATATTATTAAAGACAAACCGACAAGATAACATTATTGAACGGGGAAGACAAGCTTTTAAAAACCAAGAATATAAACAAGCAATTCAACTTTTTAAACAATCCCTTGATCGCTTGCCCAATAATCCAGAGATTCGCATCTATTATAATAACGCTCGTGCGGCCTATCAAGACAAAAATCCCTTAAAAATTGCCTCTAGTGTTCCTCTTGGTAATAATCCAGAAATTGCTCAGGAAATTTTACGAGGTATTGCTTTATTCCAACAGGAGTTAAACGATGAACAGGCCAAAAACCCCGATTTTCACTCTCTACAGGTAGTGGTCGCTAATGATAATAATAGCGCCGCAGATGCCAAAGATCGAGCCGAAAAATTTGTTAAAGATCCGTCAATCTTAGCAGTGGTTGGTCATAATGCTTCTGCTGCTAGTGAAGCGGCCAAAGATATCTATGTACAAGGGAAAATTGTTGCCCTATCTCCCACCAGCTTTTCCCCGAAAATCTCCGGTAATGGCTATGTGTATAAGATGGTTCCCGATCTGGAAACTTTTGCCACAAGCTTAAGTGAATATATCCGCGAACAAACTGACAAGCTAATTATCCAAAACCCCACTAATTTAATTTGTTACGATAGTCGCTCTGGGGATAATTATAACTTCGCTCAAAAATATAGAAATATTCTTCTCGGTCAGCAGTTTCAAAAATTCGTTAAAGATGAAGATTTTGACTGCAATATCGAACCAAAAATTAATTTAGATGAACAGGAAATTTATCAAAAAATTGCTCAATATCAAGTAAATATCCTAATGATTGCTCCCTATATTGACGATCTGAAAAGAGCCGTCAGTATCTTTAAGCAGCGTCCCGCAGAACAGTTAAACTTAGTGATTTTAGGTTCCCCCACTTTTCAAAGTTATCTCACCCTTGCAGAAGGTAAACAGGGGGTAGAAAATTTAGTTATCGCCGTGCCTTGGTATGATCTCAAACAAGATAATTATATCCACAGTTTTTGGCAAAATAAGATCAATGTTTGGCGCACTCCCATGGCCTACGATGCGACCAAAGTTATCCTCACCGCTTTGCGACAGTTATCCCAACAAGGACAAAAATTCGATCGAGAATTGTTAAATCAAGTTTTAAGAAACGATTTTTCTATTGAAGGAATGACTGGCACTGTTAGATTCGATGAGAATGGTGTCCGCAACATGAATAATAATCCTGACGATCGCCGCTACTTGATTCTACAGGTCAAAAAGGGTCGATTTGTCCCCCTCGCTCCCATTAAATCTGCCGGTCCAGTCTAAACCTTCCTATCCTTGTCAAGACTTTTTACAAAACTTAACCTTATCCACTGCATTAAAGTTGACCATCACTCCTAATTAACAGGTAATACCTCTAGGAGACAGACGGCATGAAATTGTCAAAAAAATTAACCCCAAAAGCCTTGATTTTTTGGCTGATCGGTGATAAGGCAGGAAATTCTCTCGTTGCGATCTGGAATTGGTTGTGGGGTATTCCCATCGAATCCGGCGGCAAAATTGCCGTAGAATCGGCCAGAGAATCTCTAGAATCGATGCAAAAATCCCTAGCGGAATTGACAGAATCGGTGGCGCAAGTAGTAGCGGCCCAGCAATCAGCCCAAGCACAATACGAGGCAAAAAAACAGGAACACACAAACTACTTGCAGCAGGCTGTCACCGCTCAAAAAAAAGGCCTTCAAGAAGCGGCAAGACAAGCTATGGTTAAGGTTCTCTCCCTAGAAAAAATTCTACCCGCCATGAAAGATCGGGTCGATAATGCCGAAAAAGTGGTCATTGATGCTAAGGAAAAACTTCGTAAAGAGCAGGAAAAAATCGAGCATTATAAGTTAGAAATGAGCAACTTAAAAGCGATTAGTTCCATGAATGAGGCTTTAGGCAAAATAAACGAATTTGATAGTAGTCTCAACCTCAATACCTCCCGCGATCGCTTTGATGATGCCAATGAAGCGATTAACAACCGTTATCGAAAAGAAAACGCCTATAGTGAATTAAGCGAGAACTATAGCGAGAAATTAGCTCAAGAAATCGATTTCTTAAGCCTTGATGACGAAATTAACCGCCGTTTAGCCGAATTCAATCAGCAAAGTTAAGGAGTAAAGCGATGACAAAGACTGGCAAAAAAGCGAGCTTACCGCCAATTTTCTATATTTTACTGGGGTTGATCGTTTGGTTTCTTTTTCCCCAAATATTGGCAATATTTGCCCCAAAAGCCGATAATAATCCCCGCATCAGTTACGGCAATCATCTCCTGATCAAAACTAATTCTAACACCATCAAAGAATCAGCGATCGCTGCCATTGCTCAAGGTGATCACCAAGAAGCAGAGCAACTCCTGCAAAAATCCCTCGCTCAACGTCCCAACGATCCCGAAAGCGTAATTTATCTCAGCAACCTGCAAACTGGCTCAAATCCCTTTAAAATCGCCGTTGTTGTGCCAGCAACAACTAATCCCAACGTCGCTCAGGAAATATTGCGAGGAGTCGCCAGCGCACAAACCCAGATCAATCAACAGGGAGGGATCAACGGCAGAAAACTGATGGTTATCGTGGTTAATGACGATAATCAGCCGCAGATATCGAAAGAGGTAGCCGGTGAATTAGTCAAAAATCCCGATATTATCGCCGTTATCGGTCATAATGCCTCCGATGCCAGTTTAGCCGCCGCTCCTATCTACGAAAAAGGCGGTTTGGTGATGATTTCTCCCACCTCCCTGGCTAATAATCTCTCCGGTGCGGGAAATTATATCTTTCGTCTGGTGGCTTCTAACGGCAAAATTACGGAAATATTAGCAAATTACATAGTAAATACTGCTAAAGTCCGGAAAATTGCTTTTTGCTACGATTCTCAAGCTCCTGATAATATTTCCTTTAAAGATGAGTTGATGGCTAATGTGGCGAAAAAAGGCGGTCAAATTGTGCCGATTGTCTGCGATCTGAGTGTACCCAATTTTAAGGCTGATCAAGCCCTTAATCAGGCGATTTCTGGGGGGGCTAAGGGTCTATTTGTCGTCGCTCATGTTGATCGTCTCGATCCCGTTTTTGAGGTTATTCGCTCCAATCGTCAGCGTTTGCCTCTGTTTAGTAGTCCCACCCTCTACAATATTCGCACCCTCGAAGATGGCGGCAAAAACGTCCAAGGTTTAACCCTTGCCGCACCCTGGCACCCCTCGGTTAACCAGACTTTTGCCAATCTTATGCAGGAACAGTGGCGCGGTCCGGTTAGTTGGCGCACAGCCACCAGTTTTGACGCTACACGGGTGATTATTGCCGGTTTAAGGGAAAATACTCAACGTCAGGGCCTACAGTCCAGGCTGCGCTCCGGGAATTTTCATCAAACAGGGGCCACCGGAAAAATTAGCTTTGATCCCAATACTGGCGATCGCATCGGTCAACCGGTCTTAATTCAAGTGCAATCAACTCCCTCCGGTGAGCAGTTTGTCCCTTTACCTTGAAAAGTCCCCAGTCCACCAAAGTCGGGAGAGTTGCCAACTCTCCCCCCAGAAAATCTCAAAAATTACAATTATTTCAATGTTCAACCCCGAGCAAGAAATGAATGACTAATATGTTAAAATATGCCTAGATATTTGTAAACTTTTTCCTTTGTATGGATATCGTTATTATCGAGGATGAAATTGAAATCGCCCATTTGATTCAGCAAACTTTAGAGAGGGAATCATTTAATTGTCATCTGGCTTATAATGGTAGGGTAGGACTAGAACTATTTTATCAAAAGCAACCAGACTTAGTGATTTTAGATTTAATGTTACCCGAATTAGACGGACTGGAATTGTGTGCTAGAATTCGCCAAAAACCCGGGACAAAAGACCCCTATATTTTAATGTTAACCGCTAGGGGAGAAGAAATTGATCGCATTATCGGTCTATCTACGGGAGCCGATGATTATATGGTCAAACCCTTTAGTCCCCGGGAATTAACCGCTCGCGTAAGAGCTTTATTAAGACGTAGTTTAAGACACGATAGTCAACCCCAGCAACTCCATCGCAGCCGTCATTTTATTATCGACTTAGATCAACATTCTGCTGTTCGTAAATTGGAGGAAATGCCAGAGGAAACCCTCGATTTAACCACCTTAGAATTTAATTTATTAGCTACCTTTGTCAGTTATCCCAATCGCGTCTGGAGTCGCACCCAATTAATCGATAATCTCTGGGGAAATGATTTTTTTGGCGATGAAAGGGTAGTAGATACCCATATCCGACGCTTACGCAAAAAAGTAGAACCCGATCCTGCTAATCCGATCTTTATCAAAACTGTAGTCGGTGTCGGTTATAAATTTGAGGATGACATTATTTAGGGTCTGCTGAAAAAGTTTGTTGGTGGGGTTAGTAGTCAGGAGTCGGGAGTCAGTATTCAGGAGGCAGTATTCAGGAGATCAGTAGCTGGTTATAATTAAATTAAAAATAGATTTTAGGTTCGATCCCCCCTTAGTCTTAGGGTGAATTCATAGTAGGGTTGATTCATGAATCAACCCTACCCTTAGTCCTCCCTTGATAAGGGTGGTGTCTGATAATTTTTAATGCCTACCTACTTAGGAGATGGCTTTTATTTATTCTCCCCCCACACCCCACACCCCACACCCCAAACCCCACACCCCACACCCCAACCCCAATAAAAAATTCTCCCTAAAGGCATTTAAGCAGTCTTTAACCCTTATGTGCTACAATTTTTGAAGATTTTGCCATTCATTTAGGTTCAATCAGGGATCACAGCCTTTTTAGGGAAATTTTATGACAAGTAACTACGGCGCGGAACAGATACAAGTTCTCGAAGGGTTAGAACCAGTCAGGAAGCGGCCGGGGATGTATATCGGTACGACCGGGCCGCGGGGACTACATCATTTAGTCTATGAAGTGGTGGACAACTCGATCGATGAGGCCCTAGCGGGTTACTGTACTCATATCGAAGTGGATATCAAGGCCGATGGTTCCGTCAGCGTCACCGACGATGGCCGGGGTATTCCCACCGATGTCCACCCCACCACGGGTAAATCTGCCCTCGAAACCGTTCTCACTATACTTCATGCCGGCGGTAAATTTGGCAGTGGTGGCTATAAAGTGTCGGGAGGGTTACACGGAGTCGGGATTTCCGTCGTTAATGCTCTTTCCGCATGGGTCGATGTCACCGTCTGGCGCGATCATAAAGTACATATCCAACGCTACGAAAGAGGTATCCCCGTCACAGAATTGGTCAGCAGTCCCAGTCAAGAGGAAAAAACGGGAACTAGGGTTAATTTCCTGCCAGACACCGAAATTTTTAGCCAAGGTATCGAATTTGATTACAGTACCCTCTCCGGACGTTTACGAGAACTAGCCTACTTAAATGCGGGTGTTAAAATCACCTTTAGCGATTACCGTCCCGAAGAACCCCACATCGAAACCTATTGTTATGAGGGGGGTATTAAAGAATACGTCGCCTATATGTGTCGGGAAAAAGAAACCCTGCACAAAGATATTATCTATGTATCGGGGGAAAAGAACGGAATTAATATCGAAGTGGCGTTTCAGTGGTGTATAGATGCCTATAGCGACAATATTCTCGGTTTTGCTAATAATATCCGCACCATTGACGGGGGAACTCACCTAGAAGGATTAAAAGCAGTTCTGACCCGTACTTTAAATAATGTTGCTCGTAAACGCAATAAAATTAAAGAAAACGAGCCTAATCTAGCGGGGGAAAACGTCCGCGAGGGTTTAACCGCCGTTATTTCCGTAAAAGTCCCCGAACCGGAATTTGAGGGACAAACCAAGACCAAATTGGGTAACACCGAAGTCCGGGGTATTGTTGATTCCCTGGTGGGGGAAACTCTCAACGAATACCTAGAACAAAATCCCCAAGTGGCCGACACGATTATCGAAAAAGCAGTACAAGCGTACAAAGCGGCGGAAGCAGCCCGACGGGCCCGGGACTTAGTACGACGGAAATCGGTCTTGGAATCCTCACCTTTACCGGGTAAATTGGCTGATTGTAGCGAAAGAGACCCGGAAAAGTCAGAAATTTACATCGTCGAAGGTGACAGCGCCGGCGGAAGTGCCAAACAGGGGCGCGATCGTCGTTTTCAAGCGATTCTACCTCTGCGGGGAAAAATCCTCAATATCGAAAAAACCGATGATGCCAAAATCTACAAAAATACGGAAATTCAATCCTTAATTACCGCCCTCGGTTTAGGAATTAAAGGAGAAGATTTCGACCCCTCACAATTGCGCTATCATCGCATTGTTTTAATGACTGATGCTGATGTGGATGGCGCCCACATCCGAACTTTGTTGTTAACTTTCTTCTATCGTTATCAGAAGAATTTAATTGACCAAGGTTATGTATATATCGCCTGTCCTCCTCTCTATAAATTGGAACGCGGTAAAAATCATTCCTACTGCTATAGCGATCGAGAATTACAGCAAAAGATAGCGGAATTTCCCTCCAATGCTAACTACACAATCCAACGTTTTAAAGGGTTAGGAGAAATGATGCCCCAACAACTTTGGGATACTACCATGAATCCCGAAACTCGCACTTTAAAACGGGTGGAAATCGAAGACGCAGCCAAAGCAGAAGAATTATTTACCATTCTTATGGGCGATCGAGTTGCCCCCCGGCGAGAATTTATCGAAACCCACGGACCGCGTTTAAATCTCACCGATTTGGACATTTAAAGAGTAACTTTGGGCTGTGTTAGTCTAGGCTAATACAGCCCCCGATAAAATCCCTAAATCCAGTTACTAATCGGAGGGTTAGGGATTCAAGGAACCCGGGGCGCATTCCAGAACTTCATCGAAAAAATCAGCCGGCAGCGGGGGATTATCGGGGTCTTCTAGGGCATTTTTGGCAATTTCCGCCTCGCTCATCCCTTTAACTTTCTCCCAGTTCGTTTTGCCTTTCAACTTCGCCCACTGTTCGCGGGTGACTCTGGTAATATGTTCTTCGTTCACGGTTGTTGGCCCTCCTAGCACTAATTATTCGACGAACCGAGCCACGCCATGTATAAACCACCACCAAAACGATATTATCGATTGTACCCACTAGAATCACTCGAATTTCGCCGTAATTCTGACGGGTATCCACGCGCTCAATTATTGGACTCCTAAAAATCGCTTCCAGGTCGGCGAAATCTATGCCGTGTTTTTCTATATTAGCCTGACGCTTATTTTCATCCCACTCGAAAAGTTGCGGGGTCGTCATTGATGTCGCCGTTGAGGATAACTACCTGAGATCGATCGAAATGGGATTTAATAAAAATAAGGCCGCATGACTAGCCATTTCTTCCGATAAATAAATCTTTTTATACTTAATAATCCCCGTTTCTAGAAAAGAATCCCTTAACATGGCTTTTGTCCCACTATTAAAGTCCGCTTCGTAAAAAACTTCTTTAATTCCCGAAGAAATAATTAGTTTCAAGCAGGAAATACAGGGTTCTAAAGTAACGTAAATACTAGCTCCTTGGGTAGAAATACCGTGTTTAGCCGCTTGAGCGATCGCATTAGCTTCGGCATGAATTGCCCGAGAGGGAATTTCTCCGGATTCTCGACAGGTTCCCAAACCGGGATAACAAAAACCCTGGGCAGTACAATGAACTGTTCCTGATGGAGAACCATTGTAACCCGTGGCTAAAACCTGCCGATCTTTGACAATTACCGCACCGACGGGAAAAGCTAAACAGGTGGATCTGGTGGCGGCTAATTTAGCGATCATCAAAAAATATTCGTCCCAAGTCGGTCTTTTTTCTTCAGAGTTGATCACGGTTTTATACCAAGCTAGAAAAAGCGAAAAAGAGGGAGTTATCTCTGATAGCTTATCATTAGATGACCTCTAAACCAATTAAAGCACTACCCTGACTACCGATCGCGTAGTCAATGTAGTCACCAGCCTCTTCTAACTGATAACTGCTCACTGATTAAGGACTAGCATAAAAACTTAAAAAACCTCGAAAAATTAATAATAATTTAAATAATTTGACTGCTTGAGAATAATTGAGATTTTGGCTAATAGCTAAACCCTGATGATCGGAAAAATAACAGAAATTCTTAAGAAGCTAAAGGGTTTAAATCCCCAGAGAGGGCATTGTAGAATAAAGCGGTTAGTTATCTACTAGAAGAGAGGACTTTTCCGTCCTAGCGACGCAATTCTCTGGAAATCTTTAACCCAAATTGCCAAGGAGACTGAGTTTTAATGTCTATTAATTTTCTAGGGGTTGGTTTGTTTCACCCTCTCCTGACCCCTTATCTCGCCCTCCATATACCCGACGGCTTTTTGAGTCCATCGGTGAGTCTATTTACTTGGATAATTGCCCTTGTCCTGATTGGCTTTTCTCTCAAAAAAGTGCGCGGTCACTACGCTGAACGGGCTGTACCTTTGATGGGAGTTTGTGCCGCCTTTATTTTTGCCGCCCAGATGATTAATTTTCCCATTCCGGGGGGAACCTCCGGACATTTGTTAGGGGGGACTCTCGCGGGGGTTTTACTCGGTCCCTGGGCGGGTTCTCTGGTGATGGCGGTGGTTTTTATCGTGCAGGCTTTATTTTTTCAAGATGGCGGTTTAACGGTTTTAGGGGCAAATATCGTCAATATGGGTCTGATCGGGACGTTTGGCGGTTATTATCTCTATCTGGGGATTAGAAAAACCCTCGGTTTTAATAGTTGGCGCAGTATGGCGATCGCTGTTGCCGTCGCTGCTTGGACAAGTGTGGTGGTAGCCGCGTTGTTTTGCGCCCTGCAATTGGCTTTATCGGGGACTGTACCGCCTTTAGTCGCCCTTTTTGCCATGTTATCTTGGCATATCCTCATCGGTATCGGGGAAGCGGTGATTACCGTTTTCGCTGTCGGTTATATCTGGCGAACTCGTCCCGATCTCCTCTACGATCCGCCCCATTCCGTTAATACTTCTGTTTCCCCTTCCTAAGCTTCTCGTCAATAAACCAATTAAGTCGATGAATATTCGCAGAAATAGCCAATTTTTTCTGATTGGTCTGGTATGCTCCCTAATTGTTGCCGTTTTTCTTTCTCCCTTTGCCAGTCCCGATCCCGACGGACTCGATCGAGTGGCGGAAGACTTGCAATTTAGCCAAAAAGAAGACCCCAACGCCCTCGGTAATCAATTACCCTTCGCCCGAATTTTTGATGGTTATGCCCTCAAAGGTGTTCCCGAAGGTGTCGCCACTCCCCTCGCAGGTTTTCTGGGAACTCTTGCCACTTTCGGCATCGCTTGGGGTATCGGTAAATTAGTGATTCCAAAATCCCAAAATCAGGAGTAAGGAATCAGGAGTCGGGAGTGGGGTATTTAGCTGAAATTTCCCCAAATCCCTAAACCCCTAAACCCCTAAATCCCCTTTCTAACTGATAACTGATCACTGATAATTGATCACTGAATAAATGCTACACATTGCCACTTTTTCTCGCGAAAATGAGCGCCAAAATTGCGGTTTTTGGCAGAGACTTGCGCCCCATACCCGGGTTTTAGTGACTCTTTTGTTAGTTTTTGCCACAGCCTTAACTCCTAATGGTAGCTGGGAAACTTGGGGGATTTACGGATTAGGATTAGTTATTTTAATTCTGATCAGTCGGGTGACTATTCTCGTACTTTTACGAAGAGTAGCGATCGAATTTGTCTTTATCGGTGTGGTTTTATTGGGAACTCTTTTTCGTGATGGCGGGGAAATTCTTTGGTCTTGGGGATTTTTGCGGATAACTAGCGAGGGATTGCTGGTTTTAGGCAGTGTAGCCCTAAAAGCTTTTCTCTGTCTTTGTACGGTCAATATTCTGGTTTTAACCACAGCAATTCCCGACCTGTTGCAGGCCTTAGTTACCCTAAAAACTCCCCCTTTATTGGTGGCAATTTTAGCTTCTATGTATCGTTATCTAGCGGTTTTGATCGCTGAATTTAATTCCATGCGAAGGGCAGCAATTGCGCGTAATTTAATGAGTAGTCCCCGATGGCAACGGCTGCTAGTGGGACACATGATCGGCGCTTTATTTATCCGTACCTACGAACGTGGCGATCGCATTTATCAAGCCATGTTATCGAGGGGTTACACCGGTTCCTTGCCTTCTGTCCAGGTTCCCCAAAGCAAGCTGAACGATTATCTCGCTATGATTTGCACAGTAATTCTGATCCTCTGGGGTCAAATGGTAAATCTACTCAGTTGACACTCCCGTTGCCCAAACTTGAAGCTAGATTGACAACCTGTTGCAAAAAAAGCCGTCCTCCGCTACGCTAAAGGACGGGGAACCTTAAACCCAATTTTTCGGTAAAAGTCTCGTTTTTCATGCACCACAACCCGATTTTTATTGAAAACCTAGTTTATACCTATCCTGACGGCACAGAAGCGTTAAAAGGTATTAATTTAGCCATTGAAGCTACGGAAAAGGTCGCTTTGGTCGGGGCCAATGGATCGGGAAAATCCACCTTATTACTGCATTTTAACGGTATTCTCCCGCCGCAAACGGGGAGAATCACCGTCGGTCCCTACCAAGTTAAACCGGAGAATTTAGAAAATATCCGCAATTTTGTCGGTTTAGTCTTCCAAAACCCCGACGATCAGCTATTTATGCCCACTGTCTGGGAAGATGTGACTTTTGGACCGATGAATCAGGGTATTCGGGGAGAGGATTTAAACCATCGCTGTCATCATGCTTTACACGCGGTGGGATTGGATTCCCAGCATTACGGTAAGAGAAACAGTCAGAATCTATCGGGGGGTGAAAAAAAACGCGTGGCAATTGCGGGGGTTTTAGCCATGTTGCCGGAGGTCTTAGTTTTTGATGAACCTAGCGCCCAACTGGACCCCCGATCCCGTCGGCAATTAATACAACTGTTGGCCACTTTACCCCAAACCCAAGTGATCGCCACCCATGATCTCGATCTGGCCTTAGAATTATGCGATCGCACGGTGGTTTTAAGTCGTGGTCAGGTGGTAGCTGAGGGAGAAACCGCTAAGATTTTAAGTAATCGGGAATTTTTGGAACAACACGACTTGGAAACACCCCTTTGTTATAGTCGTCCCTACTGTGCGATCGCTGATGCGCCCTCATAAGTCAGTGATCAGTGATCAGTTATCAGTGATCAGTGATCAGATGTGAGTTTTCAGTTCACCGATTACTGTTTACTGGACGGCTACGCCGTGCCTTTGGCAACACTGAAAAAAAGCTCCCTTTTCCTCTCTCATAGACAGTCTTAACGAGTTATTTAGATAGTCAACAGCTTACCGCTACTTAGCGGTTAATTTTGGGGATTCTAAGGGAGAATGATGTAATAACATTAATTGATTTTCTTGTAAGATTTCGATAGCATAAGCAAGGCCAGAAGTATCGCTAAATTCAACTTCAAAAACATTTGGCTCATAGACTTCTACAATTGTTCCCACTTGCCCGCGATATAATCCCAATTGGGGTAAGTCTTCTAATAAAGCAACCACATCTAAGAGTTTCATTTCCTTAGACCTCTTGCATAAATCCGAAAACAAACGATAGAAACAATAATGGGAGGGACTTTCAGTTAATTATTTATTAGTAGTTGATAATCTTCAAAAATGTTGCTGTACAAGGATCGACTTAAGACTTTTGCAAGAGGTCTCTTATCTCCTTATCTCCTTAAATTACATAACAAGTAACTAAACGGGGAAATTTTTCATCATTTCTGATTATCCAAACACTGGGAATAATAGCCGTTTTGTTTTGATGATTTAGGGGAAAGTCATTAACGAAGGCAGGGGGCAGGAGGCCGTTTTTGTAACGGGGATTTATGCCCCGCTCCCAAAACTTTTCGCCTTAAGGCGAGGTTTTAGACCCGATTTTTTCGATAATATACTTTTGTCCATATTCCCACTTCTGCAAGAAGTCTGTGGATAGCTTGCCCTGAGTAAATAGGGCTTGCTGAATAAATGTGAAATGTAGGCAAGGTAAGGGTTTTGTGGCTTTTCTCGCGAAACAGGTGCAAGATTTTGAGAGAATCGTGGTTCAAAACCTTGCGTCTTCATCGGCCCGCGTCCTGTAGGGGCGAAGCATTCGGGCAATAACCTATCGGTGAAACCAGAGATTTTCTATTGGGACTTAGACAAAAAACAAATCGAGAAAAGCCTCAACCCCAATCCCTGCTTGGGATTTACTTCGAGAAGCCCAAAATCGCTGAAACCCAGATAGATCAAGGAAAATCATAAATCGAGGTTAACCCTTTGTCCCGTAATGGTTTGAGCCTTTTTTGCTGCCCGAAAATGCCTAAGTCCCACTATCCGAATGCTTCGCCCCTACTTTTTGTCGCAAACCCTAAATACTGATGTCTGATGCACAATTTGGAGATTTATTATCGGTTTCTTGCATTATCAGAGAAGACAAAAGCGAGAAAGTCTGACATTCTTAGGATAGGTAGCACGAAAATCGAGGCCATTTCTCACGATGCAAGCTCTGCTAGAAAAAGCTCAGATAGCGTTGAATAAAAAGGACTGGGAGACAGTAAACGCCAGCATACAGCGACTTTTAAACCAAAAAGATGCTGTTGAATCGATTATTAACGATGAAATCCTCGATTTAGCCCTAGAAGCTTTACAAAAATGTGATTTTCAACAGCGATGGGAAATAGCGAAACTATTTCCTCAAATCGGTCAATCGGCGATCGCTCCTTTAATTGCCCTGTTAGAATCCGAAGAACAAGATGGGGAAATGCGCTGGTTTCTGGCGAGAATTCTCAGTCAATTTGACGATCGAGCCTGTATTCTCGCTCTCAGTCAATTATTGCAAAGATCGGAGGAGGAGGAACTCAGCCAAATGGCTGCGGCCGCTTTAGCTAATATCGGCAGTTCTGCCATCTCCAGTTTAGAACAATTACTGTCCGACTCGAACAGGCGTTTTTTAGCCGTACAAGCTTTATCACAAATTCGCCGGCCGGAAATTATCGAACCGCTTTTAACCGTAGTTAAGGATCAATCTAGTGCCATTCGGTCCATGGCGATGGAAGCTTTAAGCAGTTTTCACCATCCCCAGATTACTGCGATTATCCTCGATGCTTTACAGGATCCAGCCATCGAGGTGCGACGGGAAGCAATTAAAGCTAGTAGTTACCTAGCGCCAAGTTATCCCCAAGCAGATTTAGTTAACCATCTGCAACCGCTGTTATTCGATATCCACCTCGAGATCTGTCAAGAAACTGCGATCGCTCTCGGTCGTATCGGCACAGCAACCTCAGCCAAAGCTTTAAATCCACTGCTGCAATCTTCCTTAACTCCCGATAGTTTAAAATTAACTGTAGTGCGAGCATTGGGCTGGATCGAGGATGAGGAAGCCTTAAATTACTTAGAAAAGGCTTTATATAGCGAAAATGTCTTGATTTGTCGGGAAATTATCGCTATTCTCGGCCGGCAAACCTGCCAGAAATTACGCCGACAAGCAGGGGAAATTCTCGGTAATTTTTATCACTCCCGTCCGGCGATCCTCGGTGATACGGGAGTTAAACAGTCTCTAGCGATCGCTTTAGGAGAATTAGAGCGGGATAATAAAAGTATTTTGCTGACTTTAGCAGCCGATGGGGAAGCAATCGTCCGTCTCCATGCTCTCAGCGCCCTGAAAAAGCTAGATCATGGGACTATATAGGGTTTGCGGCAAAAAGTTTGTTGGTGGGGTTAGGAGTCGGTCGTCAGTAGCCGGTCGTCGGTCGTTTCAGGCTTTGTTGTCCTCTTTTTTTTGTACCAGTTTGTGTACTCAAAGAAGGATAATGCAAGGTTTTTGAAGGTCTCAATCCTATTTTCGCAGCATGAACATCGGATTTTAACAGGTCAAAAGCCTTATTTTAAAAGGGTTTTACCATTATTGAGCCAGCCCTACATAGAGGACATTATCAAAGGATCAAGCATTACTCCCACTCCTGTAAGTCTCTGAGCCAATTTTGCAGCAAGCTAGTTAATTGAGTACGGCGAGTTTCAAAATTGCCAGCAATTGAGAGCAAGCTAACCCCCACCAGCAATCCGATAATCCATTTAAGCAGAGGATAAAGGGAAATCAAAATTACCAACTGATAGAAAGCATTAGCCACAAAAGTAAAAGTGCCAAGATAGAGGAAGGCGCGAATTCGTAAGGCTAATCCGGCAAAAATTGCCACTAAACTGAGGATGCCAGGCAGGATTCCCGTCTGATGATGAAACCAGAGAGCCGCACTAGCAATAATGCCTGTTCCCAAGAGGCGAAGCAGGTGGCGCAAGGATTTGCCTTGCCTCCCCTGACAGGTAGGTTCTATCCAGACAAGACAGAGGATAGACAATCCGACAAGACTGCTGTAGGCGAAGGGAGTTGCCAGAGAGAAATCCGCCAGCCCAAGGGCGATCGCCCAATTCACTAACAAGAGGGTAAGATAGCGCCACCGGGGTTGCTGCCGCAGCCAAGCCAGCCAAGCATAGAATCCAGCCACCACCAGCAAACTTAGGGGATTGAGCTTGTCTAAACTGCCCCCAAGGGCGAGTCCTGGAAGAACAAGAGCGAGGAATTGCCAAGGACGAGGTGGCCAGCCCCAAAGCCGCCAAGGGAGCAGATAGGTGAAAACAGCCACCCCAGAGGCGATTACTCCCAACCAAGAAACTAGGTATTGAGAGAAGAATTCCATCGGAGGAATAGTATTGACAGCATAGGCCCCAATCCCAGTCGCTTCTAGAATACCCAGATAGACCCAGATTTCAGCGATCGCCTGGTCAGGATGGTTGCGCCCTTGCCAGATAGCATAACGAGTCAAAAAGATACCGGTTGCCAATCCCAACAGTTGATTGACTGCAACGGGATAGAATAAAGCCCCTAGTAACAGGCAACTGCCCAAAGCCCAGTGCAGGTGGGCAACCAACTTCAATTCTGAGGCCGTCAGATACAAGTAGCCAGCCAACCAGGGAGAGAGCAATCGATAGCCGTAAACCAAGCTGGCGGCCAGGGCTGCCATTGCCAAAAATTGATCGCCTTGGGACAGGTCGGCAATTTGATAAAACAATAGCTCGTAGGCTGAGATGGAGATCCCGCCAATTCCCAGGTACAACAAGGGCTTCCTGGCCGGAGAGCGCCGCCCAACTCCGATGGCAATCAGTACCAGTCCCAGAGAACTCAAGCCAGTCCAACTACTGAAAAATCCCCAACGCAGAGCCGCTCCTAAGGCCCCATAGAGCAAGGGTAGGATATTCCAGCTATTGAGCATTTCCCGCCTGTGAGATCTGTGCCACCAATCTCCCAACAGTTGGGTAAGCAATCCCAAGAGAATATTGGCGATCGCCAGGGCAATTAAAGACTGCTTAGTTAGGTTGAGAACTTCGATGGTGAACAGTTCCAAGCTCCAGCCTACCCCGTAGATGCCCCAGTTACTCGGATCGAGGTAGCTTCGATAGGCGATCGCCCCTAAAGTCAGGGCAGCCCCTAGGACAGAGAGGCTTGAGGCCGCCATCCAATCCGAGTAAACGGCTAGAGAATGGAGAGTCAGGGCGACTAACTCCAGACTACAGAGGGCAATTGCCCAGCCATCGAGGGACTGGGTATAGAGGGCGGCAAGTTGGCTCTGGCGGCGCAAGAACCAACTTCGCAGCATCCAGAGGACAGCTAAGAGCAAGGCAACTGCCAGCAACCAGCCGTCAATTGAACGCAAAGCCCATCCCGCCCAACCATCCCACAGGCAAATTCCCCACAAAGCCAGAGCGAAGCCGATGGTAAGGGTAACTGCCGCCCCTTGTTGTAAATAATAGGCATGAACCAGCATCAACCCAGTTGCTATTCCTAAGCCGATTAGCCTGTACCCTGTCAGCCCTAGCAAGGGCAACTGGACTAGGGATAAGGTGGCAATACTCAACCAGATTGCTGAGGGAAAACGGGGAGGTTGCCAACTGCGATAGGCGGTTGCTCCCATAAGCAAGAGCGACAAGAGGAGAGTGCGGAAAGGCTCCTGCACTATCGAGGTGTTAGCTACCAGAATCGACAACTCCAGACTACAGAGGGCGATTGCCCAGCCATCGCAGGCGCGGGCATAGAGGAGGGCAAGTTTAGAAGTACGCTGGCTCAACCAATAGCGCAACGGCCAGAGGGGGATAAGGGCGATTGCCCCCGCCAACAGCCAATCTAATCCAGAGAGAGGCAATCTCTCTAGTAAGGCAACGCTCAAGCCCAAGGACAAGCCTACCGTGATGGCAGCCGCTGCTAATTTTTGTAGGCGATGAGTCTGGAAGAACATCAACCCAGTGGCGATCGCAAAGGTGACTAGGCGGGTTTCTCCCCCTACCCAGGTGGGAATTTGGGCAACTAACAGGACTGAGATGCTCAACCAAATGACTAGGTTAGGTTGGCGCGAGGGTTGCCAACTGCGATAAGCTGTCGCCCCCATCAGCAGCCAAGTGGCGATCGCTTCTCTACCGTCTGGAGAATTAAGGACATTGCCAGAAAGCGCCAATAACATCAGGAGCGAGAGGCAAGTTGCCCAACCATCGCTAACCTGGGCATAAATTCTCGCCAAATTATTCGGTAATGCCCTTAAGCATTGGCGGAGAATCCACAAGCTTGTCGCAGTAATTACCCCTGCCAACAGCCAGCTTGCTTCTTGCCGCAATGCCCAACCAAAACTGCCATCCCACAAAGACAGTGCCAGCCAACTCAAGCCAAAACCTACGGTAATCGCTGCTGCTGCTACCTGCTCTAAGTTACGGCTATTGACGAACATCAATCCTGTAGCTATCCCTAAGCTAATTGAGGCAATTCCTGGTTCCAACCCTTGCGGGGGTCGGGCTGTTAAGATAAGCCACTGCCACAGGGCTAAAGCGTCTATACTCAACCAACTGGCAACTTCCCGCCGAGCCAGATTCCAAGTTCCCACCCCAGTCAGGGCCAGGGGAGCCAAACCCCAGACTAAGCCCCACTCTAGCCCCATAAGCGGGCGCTCCAACACAGAGGTCAACTGGGCGAAAACTGCCCCCTGATTGAGGACAAACAAGCCATAGGATAGCCCTGCCAAGATTAGTCCCAGCTTCCAAGTTGTGTGGTGTAGGAGATGGAGCAAGGAA
Source organism: Microcystis wesenbergii FACHB-1317 (assembly GCF_014696875.1). GTDB lineage: Bacteria > Cyanobacteriota > Cyanobacteriia > Cyanobacteriales > Microcystaceae > Microcystis > Microcystis wesenbergii_A. The sequence goes on from NZ_JACJQV010000115.1 coordinate 36,136, forward strand.
GTAGGAGGAAAGGGCTGTTTCACGCTGAATGCCAATTCCAGCACCGCCAGCATGATTAAAATCACGCCCCAAACTGCCCAACTCAGCCTTGGCCATCCCCAGTCAATCGCCAAAATTAGGGTGAGCAAGCCAGCTAGGTGAGTGAGATAGGCCAGGGAGAGAAAACGGCGGGAAATCTCTTGAAGGGAAGCTAGTTTGACTTGCCGTTGGCTGAAAATTACTAACGCCAGGGTTGAAGCTGCCAAGTTGAGCGTCCTCAAGGCAGGATTGACTAAGGAGCAAAAGGTCAAGGTTGTTCCCCAGAACAAGGCTATCGAGCCGGTAAAAGAGGCTAATTCCCGCTTGCCCAATTGGGAGAACCAATCTGTCAGGAATAGGATTAAGACTAGGTAAGGAAAGAGAACTAAGCTTAGTAACGCCCAAGGGGTAGCTTCAGCGCCAGTTAAACCAGTCCCCAAGGTGATTGCCCCTTGCCTGAAAGTGTCTGGAAGTAAGCGCCAAGCCAGCCACAACCCCTGCAACCCAATCAGCAAGGCTGCTGCCAAGTCGAACTTCCGCCAGGAGTAACCGATGCGTCGGGCAAAAAACAGGAGTGATAAACCACTCACTGCTAGGGCTTGCCAAGGTGTTTCACCCACCGACAGTAACCAACCTAGCAGCAGCAAGCTACCGCCGATACGCTGCCACAAGGAAACAGATTGTCTGGTCTGCCAACTGGCTAACCAGCCGCAAATCCCCACAGCCAGCCCCAATTGGCTAATCTCTACCTGAGCGATAAAAATTGCCCGCACCAGCAGGATAACTAGCCCATAGACGACAATTGCCTCATTTAAGCTAAAAGGGGCTAATCTCTCTCTGCTTGATTCTCCTTCTTGTCTAGCTTTTTCAGGAAAGCGGGAAAGGGCCATCAGAGTTGTTCCTACCACTCCCAAGTAAGTTGCCAGCAAGGGAAACCCCCCAATTGCCCATCCCCAATGCAGATAGCTCAATCCCAAATGATTCGGCAGACTTTGAGAAAATCCTGCCGGGCCAGTTCCCCCGTACCTCCCCCGGAATAGTTGAACTGTTACGGCGGTAAGGGAAAGGGCAGCCACTACCACAATCAACCAGTCTAGAGGGTTGCGCCACAAGCCCAAGCTATCCATGGCCAGAAAATTCATCGGTACTAGCAACAGAGTAACCAGGCGCAAAGCCTGACTGGTCAGGCGCAGGCGCGGCTGTTGGCTACTCCAAAAACTGGCTCCCCAAAAAGCTAAAGTATAAAGCCACAAAACCCCATACTGTCCGGCGCTTGAGAATTTTTCCCAAAAGTTGGCGGCGAGGACACCAGAGGAGATGACCACCATGAAGACTCCCAACAGCAGCAGCCAGAGGACGCTCAATTCTGCCATCAGAGACTGTAACATTTGTCCAAACTGGCTGGGAGTTTCCTGCCGTCGAGGAGATGTTGGCGGCTGTGGCGGGATTCTACGGGGAGCTTCTGGCCGTCGAGAAGGTAGCGCGGGTGGGGGAGTTTGCTGGGAGGAGATGGGGTCTGGCAGCGGCTCTCTGGTAGGGGCAGTTGTCAGTATAGGCATGACACAGGAGAGGTTTTCCCGACACAGTTGCTTGACTTGAGACTCCTCAAGTAATCCTAATTGGAGCCATTGTTCTAAACCTTGTAGTAGAGAGGGATGGGAAGCTCTCACTCTTATAACAACCCGGATTTGAGAAGCAGTCAGCCAGCCTCGCTCCTGCCATTGCCCCAAACCTTCTAAAAAGTTAGATAAAGGGACGCTGGTGGTTATTGTCAGAGCGAGGGTTTCTTGAATTGAATTTTCTCTCGCATTTATTGCTAATTCTAGTCTTTTGTCGGCAATCAACTCTAATTCTAGCCATTGATTGAGAGCTAGTAAAAGTTCGGCTGGCGAGTTGGGATTGACGATTTCTATTGGGATGATTCGCTTCTCTTGAAAGGACATAAGTAATCAGATAAAGTTAAAGTTAACTGTGGAGACAAGGGAACGGGGAACAGTAAGGGTTTCAGCCTTGGTTAGCTCTCTTAAGAAATTAATCTCATCTAAGCTGTCTTGAAAAAGCGAATAATCTCTCGTACATGATTGAGAAATTGACTGTCTTCTGTCAGTTGTGCGATCGCATTTTGTGCTTCCTGAGATAAGGTTTCATGTTCAACCTGATTTTTCGCCTCCAATTTTTCTAGTAAGGCTTTCAGTCGGGCTAATTCTTGGCGAGTTATTTGGACTTCTTCTTGCTGTATATTTACTTCTGTATCGAGTTTTTCCCTAATTGTTGCCAGATTATCCTCTAAAATAGAAACGCGATTACGCAACTCTACTACATCCTCTCTGGGATACTTAATCTGTTGTCGAATCATTGACAAACGCACGGCTAAATATTGATAAGCTCGAATCGCCGGGCGTAAAGCTGTCAATAATAAAGTTGCACCGGAACTCACATATCCTACTGCACTAATTCCCGTTGCTGCTAAGGTATAAAGTCCAATTCCTGACAGCAAATGTAAGGCGATTGCGAGCCGAATTGACCAATGCGCTACTGTCTTAACATAATCAACTTGTTTCCGATCTACGGGAATATTTTTTGCTTGAGAAATTGCTGCTTCTGCGATGACTTCCTGGGCATCAAAATAAATGTTCCAAGGAACAGTCACAATCACTAACAACCACCAAAAACTGGCGATCCCAATCAACCAATCGATTAAATTTCCTGACGGGATGTGCAACCATTGTAAAACCCCAAAAGCTAGTAAGACTAAGGCTCCAAAAATCACACAAAATCCGATAAATCCTAGGTAGCTTAAAAACATCTCAATCACCTCTTTTTTATTTCTCTTTACTGGCTCTACCGAACTTAGTATGCTAAACTGATGATTGAAAAAGGGAACGGGGAACGGGGAAAAGGGTTGAGATTTTGGCAACAACTAAGAAATGATTATTGAACGAAAAGGTGACGTTATGGACAATAAGCAGAGAATAGTCTGGTTTTTTTTAGTGCTTGAACCTTAGCAAAGCTGAGTCAAAAACATCGCAAACAATTGACAAAAATTGCGGCAATGTCTGTCTATATAAGGGTTTCATTCTTTATAACCCCGTCCATTGCATAAGACAAACCGAAGAACCTGTTATTTTTACATAACAGGTTCGGTAGAACCCTCTTTTTTATGCTAGAAAAAGGTTGGTCAAGTTTCACTAGCGGTTGTGACACTTTGTGAATTTACCCATAAAATAGCCTAATTGTGAACCATAACTTGGCTGTTTGACAACGAGTATAGTGTAGGTTGGGTTGCAGCATGAAACCCAACGCCCGCTCATGTTACGCTACTGCTAACCCATCCTACAAATAATTGTGTCTCCCTACTTAAATTGAGAAAATAAGGGTGATCGATCCATGAAGGTTATCAATTTTTAGAGAATTGTTAGATAAGTATCTAGAGATTCGGAGGGTAGAACTTTCAAAGTTTGGTTTTGTAGGTCTAATTCTAAACCCAGTGCTTCTAGGGGGATTACTCCAATTAAAGGATCGCGACCACCGGGTAATTCTAAACATTCAAAAGTTCCCTCGCGACCACAAAGCAATATTTTAGCATCCTGAAAGACTCTCGCTTTGCTCAATCCAGTTGCGGTACTAACATCGACTTCTTTAAGTAAATCTAGCCCCAGTCTGTCAATAATATTAGCAGGTAAACAGAGGGTTGTTGCTCCCGTATCAACTAAAACTTTTGGTAAAGTAACAGAGCGAATTTCTGAAGGAGAGATAAAACCTCTAGCAGCTGCTGATTCATCGGCACGATTAATTATTGTTAAAGGGATGAAAACTTTGCCCATCGGATTTGTCTGTTTCTTTTCCATATTATTATTTAGTAATCCCTATAATTAGAGAAGATATTTTTAGACTAACTAGAGATGAGAGCGGTTACTGATAACTGATACTAAATCTGGTTATTAAAAACTGATTATTTATTCTACCCTTTGCATGAGTGCCTCTCCTCATAACTAGCCCATACTCAACGGATTTAGTATGATTCTAGCTGATAGCTGATAACCAAAAAACTGATTACTGATTACTGATTACTGATTACTGATTACTAATTTAAGGTCTTTGCAGGAAGATTAATTCTTCAACGGGGAGGAAATCATAGTATTGACCTTGATTGGCTAAAACTGCGATTAGATGGAGACGAGCATCCGGTTCAATGTGTAATCCTTCCCAGGGGACAGCAATTTCCAAACATTGATTAAAAGAAGCTTTGGCACTACTAGGAACTCGTTGCCAAGTAAAATATTCTTGAGCAACTTCTAACCAAGTAAATTCCGTGATTAAATTAACTCCTAGATGATGATGATAACCGTAATCGAGGGGCGATCGAGGGGGAATATCTGCTAGGGGAATTGGACTTTGCAGACGATGCACTTCGTCATAATACCAATATAAATGCACTTCAGGCGGTATATCTTTGCCTAATTCTGCCCCCGGTTTCCAATCGAAACGCAGATAAAAATTGAGGTGATCCCAACCGAAAAAGAGTCTTTGCACTAAGGAAGTCCGGTGCATTGTACCACTGGCGCCGCCAATTTCGATCCGTCCAGCTTTATCCCAATCCTGTTCGTCCCCAAAACCATCGATAATGGGGTGAATGAAAGCCAGTGGACGATTACTTTGTTTATCCCCGTGTTCTTCCACCGGTTCGAGCAAATAGGAGGGAATTGGCTCATTTAAAGCTTGATACAGAGCGATCAGGTGTTCGCGGAAAAGTTGATCAAAAATTGCGTCATGATTGGAGGAATGGCCATAACCAAACCACCAAAACCAATCGGAACCTTCCGCTGCATACAATGCTTCCCACGCATCGGGGTTATTATCTTCCGTCGCTTCCGGGTGATTAGCGAGGGTTTGACGGGCTAAAATTAGATATTCCCAAGCCTTATTTTTAGCGGGATCGCCGATCCAAGTGGTAAAATTGGCATCGATCCAAGACCCGCTATGAAGTTGATTGACAGGGATTTTGGCATTAGCGGGAAAGCGATCGAGATATTCGGAGACGGTGACTAATTCGATCGCTTGGTGGTCGCTTAAAAGTTGATAAAGATTCTCTAGGAAGGGTAAACCGTCTTGATGATAGTTTTCCCAGCAGTTTTCGCCATCTAGCGCAATGGTAACTAACCAGGGTTTTTCTAGGGTCGTGGTTTCTGCGTTGGTTTTCAGTTGTTCGGCGATCGCTTCTAGGTGTTTAACTAAGTCTGTAGCGGCCTCTTGCGCTTTCATGCCACTATAGCTAAATCCGATCAGATCCGAGAGACGATGATCGCGGAAAACCATCGATAAATTGCCGTTGCTAGTTTCCAGACAGTAGGGACGATAAAGCAATTCTGGTTCGCTAATATTGCCTTTTTCGTCGCGATGAAAGTAATGTCCCAGAGACCAACCTAACACCCCCTCATCGGAACATAACCACTGAAAACCCTGTTTAGCGACTGCGGGGAGAATCGCGGGACTAACGGATTGTTCCGAGGGCCAAAGTCCTCGAGGATGTTTATCAAAGCGATCAATATAGATTTGCCAAGCTTTCTGGAGATGGCGGGAAATATCTTCAGGATAGCGGAAATATTGGCGAGGAAGGGTCATATTCGGCACCGCTACCCTGCCGGCTTCCGAGTTAGCCAGCAGGGGTAAAATCGGATGGGTGTAGGGACTGGTAATGATTTCTAGTTGTCCAGTTTCCTGCATTAACCGATGTTGCGGCAAGATACGACGCAGAATTTGACGCTGTTTGGAGATAATTCGCTGGCGATCGCTTAAAGTGAAGTTTTTTCCCTGTTCTAACCAGGCAGCGATTTCCGGGTCACTGTGAAAGATAGGATCGATCCAAGCGAGGTTATGCCAAGCCAAGAGATCGCTATAATCTTGCAGATGCCAATGGCTAATACACCAACTATGACCGTTTTCTTGACGCTGTGCGTATAATTGGGCGTAACGGGGGTGCGGATCGATCAGGGTACGATGGTTAGCATCGAAAAAGTGTTCGAGGATAAAGTGTTTTTGTGCTAGGGTTAATTGCGCTTCTGGGGTGACGGTGAGGGCAAGATAGGGGTCTATAGCTAGTCCGTTGACGTAATCCTCTAATTGCAGGATTAAAGAGGGGACAAGGTTGACAGTTTGATGTAATTTGGGAAAACGTTCTAGAATCAGGATTAAATCGAGATAATCTTTCACCCCATGCAGTCGCACCCAGGGTAAGCGATATTGTCCCGAAGCGTCACTGCTAGTTTGAGAGGATTTGTAGAGGGGTTGGTGTTGATGCCAAATAAAAGCGACGTAGAGAGGATAGGCCATGATAATACCGAGAAAAAGTGCATATAACAGGCTATTTAGCCGTTATTTGGATGAGAATAGACAATAAAGCCCATTCTAGATTCTTAAAAATTGATTTCGGTCACTACCATAATCCTATCAACTGGTTTTGAAGGGGTATCGTCTCTTTGTATTTGTTAAAGGATCGGATTCGGTTTAGCAGAGTGAGTTAGGCAAGAATAACTTAGGTGATATATCGACAAATTTAATCTTGTCCCTAACCCACCACGATAAAACTTTAAGAGATTATGGCACTAACGAGAGACTATCAAGAGACAATCAACGAACGAGTTCAAAAAGACCCCGAATTCGCCAAAGCTTTGCTAGATGAAGCACTGATTCTCTTTTTAAATGGAGAACCAGGGACAGCGCGCCTCATTTTACGAGATTTGGTTAACTCAGGTTTTCGAGAGAAAATTAAGATCTAAACTTAGGTAATTTATCGACAAATTTAATCTTACCTCTAACCCTAAATAAGTGCATTACGCCGTGCTAATACACTCGACATTGATCTTAATTTCTTGAAAAGATATAAACTTAATTACAACATTACATATTATTACAGCTAGAATTGACGGTCATCACAAGATCAAGGAGGAAAAATAGACTGAGGTTAATCCTCTCTCTCTAGCTTAATTGCGTGTTTTTCGATCCAATCGGTCAATCTCTCGAAACCATCTTCATAGGTTTCAATAGCACCAGCGAGATCAAGAAAAAAGCTTGCCGCTTCTACCTCACTGGCGGTTAAAAGATAGTCATTCTTTCGCAAAAAAGTAGAAACGGCAGCTAGATCCATACGTTTATTCCCGTCGCAGAAGCAATGATTCTTGAGAAAACCATAACCGTAAGCTGCCGCTAATTTAAAAATCGATGATTCGGGTTCGTACTGGAAAAAGAATTTTGGTTTATCGATGGTCGATTCCAGTAAGGTAGGGTTTAAAATCCCGGCAATCCCCCCAGTTCGAGCGATTAAAATGTCCTGAATTGATCGGATTGCCTTGCTTGATAACCCTTTCGGTTCCTCAATCATTATTTGGCAAGTTCCTTGAATGCGTTACGGTATTGAGCGTAAGTATCTTCAAAAGCTTTCATAGTTTCCTCAAAATCGGGATCGAAGCTCGAAATGCTGTACCCGTTTGCCGATTCAGTTATATAAATACAATCCCCTTCTTCTACATTCAGCCTGGATAAAACCTCTTTCGGTAAGATCACCCCTATAGAATTACCGATTTTTCGGAGTGTTAAAGTTGTCATAACTTATTTCCTCTCTTTATTTTTGGGAATTATACAAATGTTATAACACGGCTCTTCGGGAATTGTTATGCAAATAATTAACTTAAAATAAAATTCGATGAGAGCACCTACGCTCAAAAGTAGCTGAAATCCATACAGGGAAGGACTTAAGGCACAAACAGG
>NZ_JACJQV010000116.1 GCF_014696875.1 Microcystis wesenbergii FACHB-1317
CTCGCTTTTTCTTTGATTCGACTCAAGCCTGGAAAACACCCGAATTTTTCTAGGGGTCTAACGGCTATGCGCCTTATCCAGCAAGCCTTTTAGTCGCCTTGTCACCCCTTGAACCGTTTGAAGTATAGATAGGGCTTGCTGAAAAAGTCGGACCTCTGCACTTGCTCTGACATTGGTGACAAGTTAAAATCAGGTGCAATTTGTCAAGCCCCATATATAGCATGATTCTTTTTTATAAACACTAAATAGGGGCAGTCTCTAGATGCGATCGCCTTGTTTAGTCAGCGAGCGCCAAAGCGCAACTACGGCACTCACCAAAGGTGCGTCTCCGGTCAATGCAAGGATTTTGAGCATTCGACACTAATTTGCGTAATTCTTACGCAAATTAGTTTTTCCTTTGTCCAAAGTCCAATAACATTTAGTTCGTAAAAATATTAAGGCAACCGAGAACAGTTTCGAGATAGTGATTATTCCAACCAGCTTTAAGTCGCTTATTCTCAATACCTACCTTGGCAGTCTTTTCTTGGGACAATAGATTTACACCAATATGACGCATCACAGCTAAATTTTCAGCACTATGTCCCTGACATCCCTTGCTAGAATCTTCCTTAAAACCTACATCCAGAACCCAATGTAATTGATTCTCAATACTCCAATGATGTCGTACAGCCTCGGCAAAACGTTTGACATCGCTTTCAATACTGAGAATGTAGTAACGTTGCTCAACATCACTAATTTGACCATTAACTCTACGTTCTGATTCCACCATGCCAATACTTTTCAGTCCTTCCCATTTTTCCGCACCTAACAAGTATTCGGTGTTTCCCATCACGGTATAACGACGGATTTCAATGCGTCCATGTCCCTTTTCAAGGGTCGTCTGAAATTGGTTTAATACTTTGTTAGAATCTTGTTGCGCTACAGAGCTATTAAACAATTGGGTGACATCTTCATAAAGATTGCCTTGATTAGCTTTCAATGCTAATACATAATCAGCGCCTTGCTCAATAATTGTAGAGGCAATTTCAGTTTGACATCCTAGGGCATCAATACTTACTAAACAACCTCGAATTTCTAAAATCTTCAATAATTCAGGAATAGCAGTAATCTCATTGGATTTTTCAGCGACTTTTCGTTGACCAAGTACCAAATGATTAGTGGCTGACCAGACACTTACCATATGAATTAAACTGCGGTTATTTCCTCGTTCCTTTGCCCCTCGTAAGGTTTTCCCGTCCACATTTAAGAGTTCTCCATTGGTCACCTGATGAACTGCTTGCATCCAACTAATAAAGCATGACTGGAGTTCTTCTGGTTTTAAACGGGCAAATAATCGGATAAATGTATCATGAGAGGGAATCCCATTAGGCAGAGCTAGAAAAGTTTTTAGCCATTCATATTTGGCTATACCATAGGCAGCAACTGCTTCCCAGTTGTTCGCCCCACAAATGGTTGCACAGATAGTAATCACAATGATATCTATCAGCAAATGCTCAATGTTGTGTACCGCTCTAGGGTCTTTTAGAGTGCCAAAGTGTTTTTCAATCAGGGCGGTTGGTGATGAACATTTGTCCGTTAACATTGTTTTGCGCGAACCTGTAAACAGATAGTTAATATTCTGTATCCTAACTTGAAAAATTTAATCTTTATCTCCCAATTGCTATTACATGAGGATATCTTGTAGATTTATTGCGTATCTTTAAGAATTGTGTGCGATTGCCCTGACTGGGAAGCAGAACCCTTTGCAATCGCCTCCGGAAAGTGCCAGGGTTTTGAGTCCCTCGGATCGATTTCTCAACGTTTGTTTCCTGCACTTTTTTAGCTAAAAAAGTCCTAAAATCGTTTTCTAGTAAGGCTTCCAGTAATTTTCAGCCAGCCCTAATTAGAACTCTTGCCAATTAATTAGGTTCTTCGTTACTTGGTATGGTTCGATCAGGTGGACTAAATCGACTAAATCCTTATTTGACAAGAGAGTTAATTGATTAGTTCGTTCTAGAGCGAAATTGACAAAAATCGCAGAATGCCTTTCTCTGTAAGGATTTCATCCCTTAGAACTCCGTCCATTGCATCACACAAACCGAAGAACCATCAGGTGAACTGAAAACTCTCATCTGATCACTGATAACTGATCACTGATCACTGATTAATAACTTGTCAAGAAATCACGATAAATCAACTAGAGATTATCTTAGACATTTAGTATAATCAAACACAATAGATTAGGGAAAATTGCTCATAAATTAGCCCGAGGGAGCATGAATCCTCTTTCTCGTCCCTATATCTTCCCCTATTTTTTAGTCTTAGACTAAGGAAATATCATGGTTGATTGTAGTCAGATTCAGTTTGACGAGGATAAAAGCAAGATAGATCTATCGCAACTACGAGAATTATTTAATTTAACCGCATTTTGGGCAATAGATCGCCGTTTAGAAGATTTAGAAACCGCAATTGACTATAGTGATCCGGTGGTGACGGTGTGGAATGAGCGGCAATTAATTGGTTTTGCTCGCGCCACTTCTGACGGCATTTATCGGGCAACTATTTGGGATGTGATCGTTCATCCCGATTATCAGGGAGCCGGTTTAGGGCGTAAATTAGTAGAAACAGTCTTGGCCCATCCCCGAATAAATCGGGTGGAAAGAGTCTATTTGATGACTACTAATCAAGAAAATTTTTACCAGCGCATTGGCTTCCAAAGCAACGCCACCACGACGATGGTATTATTTAATCGTTATCCCGAGGAGTTTTCCTGTCCGGCGATCGAGGTAAAGAAAAAACGATCCCTGTGAGCTTGTCCTGACTATTGTTATCGATTTGATCTAAGCTCATTTCCCCCCCCGAGACTTCGATAATGCCTTTCGCTAACTGAAATTTAAGACCGGGAGAAAGACCGAGAGCTTGAGTAAATTGTTTGACTTCTTCTGGCTTTGATTCTAAACTCAAAGGAGAAATTTCTGGCATTTGCCAGAGAGCGATTTCCCCCGGAAATTCTAGGGTAATAGTGACTTTTTTCTCGCCAAGGGCGCTTACCGATATACAAATAGAGCCACTCGTTAAGTTGGTGATCGCTGCATCGACGAGAAGAACAAGAGCGGAGGATAAACATTGATAATCGGCAATAATAGCAATATCATCGGTTAAAGGGCTAAATTTAAGCTTAATATTGCGATTAGCTGCCTGTAAATAGGTTAGACTTGCCCAATCTTGCCAAAGTTTAGTTAAAGAAAAAATTTCTTGATCGAGAGGTATAGTACCAGACTCTAGTTTGGAGAGATTAATCATCTCATCGAGCATTGCCATCAGTTTACAGCCCGCCAGTTGTCCCTGGGCGATAAATTCCCTTTCCTCGGCCGGACTTTCACAAAGATCGGCGAGAATCAGTTGATGGAGACTGATCATACTGCTCAATGGCGATCGCAACTCGTGGGCAACCCGTGCCAAAAAACTGCTTTTGAGGTGATTAATTGCCACAGCCATCTGATAAGCGAGGCGAGTTTGCTGTAATTCCCGTTTTAAAGCGTCAATATCGTCCATATTTACAGAAAAACTGACCCTTGTCGTAAGATATCCCATCTTTGACATTGCCAACGCGCGACGGTGGAGGGTTGTCCACTATTAATTATTCCCCATGCTTGCCTTTCTGTGGGCGCTAACACCATCACCGAGGGAAAAGTAGTCATAATCGCTTCTGGAGTTAATAAAGGCTCTTGTCCTGACAGATTAGCACTTGTGGTCGCTAAAACACCAGTTCGACCGAGAATTTCTCTTGCGATCGCATGAGCAGGAACTCGGATCCCGATCGTGCTAGGATCCTTAGGGTTAAGAACTTTTGGCACTTTTTCAGAAGCGGGTAAAACCAAAGTTAGGGAGCCGGGCCAGTGTTTTTCGGTCATTTGCCGCCAAATTTCCCTTTCTTCCTGATTTCCCTTGACATAATCCCATAAATCTGCTGCTGAGGCCGCCATGAGAATTAAAGGTTTATCAAAAGTCCGTTTTTTAGCGGCAAAAACTAAGGCAGCATAGGGGGGAGAAACCGCTAAAGCGGGGACTGTATCCGTGGGAAAAGAAACCACTTGACCACTGAGGGCCGCGTGAACAATTTCGTTAAGAGAAGCAGTAGGCATTGAGAATTGATCATTTTTGGGGACTAATTTAGCCTAAAACTTTTTGGTACAATTTTAAACGGGTAGGGTTGATTCATGAATCAACCCTACCTTGAATCAACCCTACCTTGAATCAACCCTACTTGATCAGCGGGGTATCTGAAAGTTTTTAACACCTACCTACTTATCTCCAACCAATGAGCGACGATTAATTATGAATGAGCCTGATACTTTTGCTAATCTCCAACAATTAGAATATATTCCCTACCTAGATACCACGGGTAATATCTCTGCTGATTTCCAGGGAAAAATCGGGGTTTATGCCATTTTTAATCGAGAGCAAGTCCTAGATTTTGTCGGCTATTCTCGTGATATTTATCTCAGTTTAAAACAACATCTTGCCCGACAGCCCCAAGCTTGTTATTGGCTAAAAATACAGGTGATTGAGCGTCCTAATCGAACTATTCTCGAATCGATTAAACAAGCTTGGCTAAGAGAAAGTCAGGCAGTAATCGGCAATGAAAAACTCTGGACAGAACCAATTGATGCTAAATTAGCCATGACTGACACAGAAAAAGAAATTTATCAAAGTGCTGACGAATTAGGGAAAATTAAGTTATTAAAACAGGTATCCAGACGAGTGGAAAATGATATTTTATCAACCCTAGAAAAACGGGGAGTACAGATGGAAATTCGTTTTAATCCCAAGTTAAAAGAACAGGGTTTGCTCGATTTAAAGTAAAAATTCCTAGGAGCGATCGATTCTCCAGACAAACCGCTATGATAGTATATCGCCCCATCCCCACACCAATGGAACAGCGATGACCAATCAAGACTGGCCAAACCTACTGCAGCAACTACTCGATCAAAAATCCCTTTCCCTTAACCAAGCTGAAGAATTAATGACCGGATGGTTAAACGGCCAGATTCCGGAAGTTTTATCGGGGGCGATTTTAGCTGCTTTGCAAGCAAAAGGAGTCTCGGCTGCGGAATTAGCGGGAATGGCCGGAGTTTTACGGCAACAATCTCGCTTAGAAGACCCTAAACCCCATACTACTCCCGTTATCGATACCTGTGGCACCGGCGGTGACGGGGCCGCAACTTTTAATATTTCCACTGCTGTGGCTTTTGTGGCGGCCGCCGGGGGCGTAAAAGTGGCTAAACACGGCAATCGCTCTGCCTCCAGTAAAGTAGGTTCGGCCGATGTTCTAGAATATCTTGGGGTTAATTTAAGCGCCCCTAGCGAGAAAGTGGCGGCGGCTTTGGATGGGGTGGGAGTGACTTTTCTTTTTGCCCCCGGTTGGCATCCGGCCCTGAAAAGTGTGGCTAATCTCCGCAAAACCCTGAAAGTTCGCACGGTTTTTAATCTTCTGGGTCCTCTAGTTAATCCTCTCCGTCCCACAGGTCAAGTTATCGGGGTTTATGACCAGCAATTTCTCACCCCCATGGCCACAGCTTTAGCAGAAATGGGAACCCCAAAGGCGATTATTGTTCACGGCCGGGAAAAACTCGACGAGGTGGGGTTGGGAGAGCTGACCGATATGGCTTTATTAAATAATGGCGAGGTGATTTCTGAGGCGATCGATCCCTTGTCAATTTCTATCCCCAGAGCCAGTTTAAATGCCATTAAAGGTGGGGAAGTGCCAGAAAATGCCGAAATACTCAAAAATGTTCTGCAAGGGGGGGGGACGCCGGCTCAACGGGATGCTGTGGCGATTAATGCCTCTCTTGCCCTACAGGTGGCAGAAAAGGTCACTTTTGGCGATCATGCTGCTGGTTTCGCCCTCGCTCGCGAGATTTTAGCCAGTGGGTTAGCTTGGCAAAAATTAGAGGAGTTGATTAAGTTTCTCGCTTAAGAAAATTCAGAGGAGACAGGAGACTCCGAGACAGGAGACAGGAGATTATTTTTATTTATTCCCCCATCTCCCCACACCCCACACCCCACACCCCACACCCCACTTCCCCACTTCCCCACTTCCCCACACCCCACACCCCACACCCCACACCCCACACCCCACACCCCACACCCCACCTCAATGCACTTACTGCATGACAGAAATCCTTAAACACGATGGTTAAAGGATTTCTGTTACAAACAATACAAAATTATCCAAGTTAAAAAGAATTAAATAACAAATAGAGACTAGGTAAATTACTAAATTTTTGCTAATGACGACAGTATTTTACAGAATACTTATTGTTAAATCCCGATTTCTTCATTTCTAACCCGCACCAACTAGAACAATTACACCCACAAACCAGAAGGAGATAGATTCGTGGTACAAGCAGCTGAAAAAGATGGAACAACTCTCAATAAATTCGAGAAATTTAAGGCCGAGAAAGACGGATTAGCCATTAAAGATGAACTAGATCATTTTGCCCAAATCGGTTGGGAAGCGATGGATAAAACCGATTTAGAACATCGCTTAAAATGGGTGGGGGTTTTTTATCGTCCCGTCACTCCGGGTAAATTTATGATGCGTTTGCGGGTTCCTAACGGCATTATTAGCGGTGAGCAAATGCGCGTTTTAGGGGAAATCGTGCAGCGTTACGGCGATGATGGTAATGCCGATATTACTACTCGTCAGAACTTACAATTACGCGGTATTCGTATCGAAGATATTCCTGATATTTTCCAACGACTAAAATCCGTGGGTATGACTTCGGTACAATCGGGCATGGATAATGTCAGAAATATTACCGGTTCACCCATGGCAGGACTAGACGCGGATGAATTAATTGACACCAGGGAATTAGTCCAAAAAGTCCAAGATATGATTACCAACTGCGGTCAAGGTAATTATCAATTTACCAATCTGCCCCGCAAATTTAATATTGCCATCGAGGGAGGTCGGGATAATTCTGTTCATGCGGAAATTAACGATATTGCCTTTGTTCCTGCTTATAAAGAGGGAGAATTAGGCTTTAATGTCGTGGTAGGTGGCTTTTTCTCGGCTAAACGCTGTGAAGCGGCAATTCCTATGAATGTTTGGGTGAGACCGAATCAGGAAGTGGTGGATTTATGCCGAGGGATTTTAGAAGTTTACCGCGACAACGGATTGCGCGCCAACCGTCAAAAATCCCGTTTAATGTGGTTAATTGATGAGTGGGGAATTGAGGAATTCCGCACCCGGGTGGCCAATCAGTTAGGTTATCCCTTGGCAACGGCAGCGGAAAAAGACGCTATTGACTGGGAAAAACGAGATCATTTAGGAGTTTTTCCCCAAAAACAGGAGGGATTGAGCTATATCGGTCTTTGTGTTCCCGTTGGTCGTCTATTTGCCGATGATATGTTCGATTTAGCCCGGATTGCCGAAGTGTATGGCAGCGGAGAATTGCGTTTAACCGTGGAACAAAACGTGATTATTCCCAATATAGCGGCTGAAAATATGCCGACTCTTTTAACCGAGCCTTTACTGGCTAAGTTTACCCCCAATCCCACTCCTTTACAACGAGCGCTCGTTTCCTGCACGGGGGCGCAATTCTGCAATTTTGCCCTGATTGAAACCAAAAATAAGGCTGTGGACTTGATTAGTCAGTTAGATGCCGAATTAAATATCCCCCGGGGTGTGCGTATGCACTGGACTGGTTGCCCTAACTCCTGCGGACAACCCCAAGTGGCCGATATCGGTTTGATGGGGACAAAAGCGCGCAAAGACGGCAAAACCGTGGAGGGAGTTGACCTCTACATGGGGGGTAAAGTGGGTAAAGATGCTCACCTGGGAAGTTGTGTACAAAAAGGGATTCCCTGTGAAGATCTAAAATCGCTGTTAACCTCTATCCTCATCGAACAATTTGGGGCGACACCGAAAGGTTAATTAACAAGTTTCTCGATAGGCTGAATGGGGGGTTTATCCCCTCTTTTTTTCTGTATCTCTGTTGGCTGAAATTGGCAAACCTCTTGCTATATTAGGAGGCAGATAGGAGCAGGAAAATTCCTATATATTTTCCTTCCAGATGGGAATCGTTACTTAGCTTCAAATTGGGCTTGTTTACGAAGTAATTCCCCGATGGTTAAATTGGGTTGGGGTCGGCCATCAAAAACCGTTCCTACCTCAAATTTTTGCAACTGTACCCTTGCCAAATGATAGGCCTCATCGGGTAGGGGAATATAACCAATACTATCTAATAAATTGGGAACTCGATCGAGATAATATTCGACAAATTTCTCTAAAGCGGGATTCTCTTGGGCTTTTTGGGCATTAACATAAATAAACAAAGGACGAGATAAGGGCTGATATTTACTATCCTCTACATTGCCGCGAGTTGGTTCGATACCGTTAACTTTCAAAGCTTTTAATTTATCCCGATTTTGTTCATAATAAGCGTGGCCAAAATATCCCAAAGCGTTGGCATCTTGACTGACGGCATTAACTAAAGCTTCGTCATCTTCACTAAAATTAACGTCCCCACGACTGGTATCTTTGCCGTTAATTACCTCACTAAAAAAATCGTAGGTTCCGGAGTCTTTACCCGGCCCGTGAAGGGTAATCGGTCGGTCGGGCCAAGCGGGATTAATTTGATTCCAACGTTTGATTTTATTCTCGGCCGCGGGTTCCCAAATAGTTCTTAATTCTGTAGTCGAAATATCATCAAGCCAGTTATTTTGGGGATTGACTACCACGGTTAAAGCATCAAAAGCGATCGGTAGTTCGATAAATCTTATCTTATTAGTATCACATTCTTTTAATTCTTCCACAGAAATTGGCCGAGAAGCATTATTAATATCGGTTTCTCCTGCACAAAATTTTCTAAAACCGCCGCCAGTTCCTGAAATATTAGCGTCAATTTTAACATCAGCCAAAGCTTTGTTAGGAGTATTAGCTTTAAAATCTTCGAGAACTTTATCAGTAATTGGTGCTACGGTACTCGAACCATCGATTTTAATTGGTTTTAGGTCTTGAGGATTAATATTGGCACAAGCAGGTAAAAGTAGAGCAGTTCCTAGTATGGTTGCGACTACTTTGGTCGGACGAGATAGCTGAGTAAAAATTTCTAGCATAGGTGTCAACAAGGAGAAAGTAAAAACGGGTATTGGGGAGACTTTTCAGTTATCAGTGGGGAAGTGGGAAGAAAAAAGCTGAGGGATGATGGATAAAAACCTTAATCTTTTCTTTGTTGTTTTTACGTCACTATAATGGTAGGGAAAGAGAAAAACCTAATCTAAACCGGAAAAGTTAGCGGCCTTACCTGCGACTTAAAACTAATGTTTAGTCAAAATAAATAGTAAAAGAAGAACGTAGGTTGGGTTGAAGCATGAAACCCAACGCCCGCATGGGTTACGCTACCGCTAACCCATCCTACAAATAATTGTGCCTCCCTACTTAAAACTAATGTTTAGTCAAAACAAATAGTAAAAGAAGTTGAGATTTTTGTCTAGTTATCGAGAAAACTTTTCTTGACAATACATTATGTTTTTTTATTCACTTCTTAACCTATTCTTTACCAAGCAGTGGTAACTTTTAGCGTAAGATTTAAGGCAGTTTACGGCTCAAAATTAATCCTATGCCCAGCAGAAACAGAACCCATTTACTAACAGCCTTATCCCTAGCGACTTTAACAGCGACTTTAACCGCTTGTGGGGGCGGTGATACGGCGGGAACCAGTGGAGAGGGAAGCAATAGGATCGCCCAAGTTCCTCTGCAAGGAGAGGTCGCCCTCAATGGTGCGGGTGCTTCTTTTCCCGCACCCCTATATCAAAACTGGTTTGTCACCATCAATCAACTATTTTCTAAGCTGCTAATTAACTATCAATCCACCGGTAGCGGGGCGGGAGTCGAACAATTTATTCAAGGTACGATCGATTTTGGCGCTTCCGATGTGGCCATGAGTGACGAGGATATGGCCAGAGTTAGCCGCGGGGTTTTACTGCTACCGATGACGGCGGGAAGCATCGTTATGGCTTATAATTTGCCCGGAGTAGAAGGGCTGAAACTAAGTAGGGAAGCCTATGTAGGCATCTTTTTAGGCACGATTACCCGTTGGAACGATGCCAAAATCGCCGCCGATAACCCCGATTTAAAACTACCCGATGAAGAAATTACCGTAGTTCACCGGGCAGACGGTAGCGGGACGACGGGAGTTTTTACTAAGTTTTTAAGCGCCGTTAGTCCCGAATGGAAAAAAAGCATCGGTGAAGGAAAAGCCGTACAATGGCCGACCAAAAAAGGTAAATTTCTCGGTGGTAGGGGCAATGAAGGTGTAACTGCCCTAATTCAACAAAATCAAGGCTCGATTGGCTATATCGAGTACGGTTTCGCTAAAAATAATAACCTGCCCATGGCCACTTTACAAAACCAAGCCGGTCAATTTGTTATCCCCGATGAAACCAACGCCGCCGCTACCCTCGCTAACGTCGAACTGCCTGAAAATTTACGCGCTTTTATTGTCGATCCGCCGGGGGAAAATTCCTATCCCATTGTCACCTATACCTGGATGTTGGTTTACAAAAAATACAACGATCCCCAAAAAGCTTTAGCAATGGAGGCGATGATTGAATTTGGACTTAACCAAGGACAAGAACAAGCAGCTCCCCTTGGTTATATTCCCCTGCCGAAAAATGTTCGGGAACGAGTAGCCGCCGCTGCCGATGTCATCTATCCTGATTACACAATCAAGGTGGATTAGTAGCCGAAAAAATGTATTCAAAGTTACAATAATAGTGGAGAAAGGCCAATTTCGACCTTAGCTACCGCAAACTAGCTGGATTTAAACCCTAATCATGAGTGCGCCCACAGTTTCACCCGACTCAAATTTTAAAGAACGTCCAGAATCGGAAAAAATCCTCGATAAAGGCTTTGTTGGATTAACTACCGCCTTTGCCATCGCTATTGGGGTAATTTTGCTCCTAATTGCCCTAGTGATTTTTATTCGGGCTTTACCGGCGATTCAAACCTTTGGTCTGGGATTTTTGACCAGTAGTGCTTGGAATCCCGTGCGCGGTCGCGAAGAATTCGGAGTTCTGCCCGTTATCTACGGAACTCTCGTTAGTTCTCTGATTGCCCTCCTGATTGCTGTTCCCCTCGGTATCGGTTCAGCCATTTTTTTAAGCGAAGATTTTATTCCCTTAAATGCGCGGACAATTTTGGTTTTTCTCGTACAACTTTTGGCCGCTATTCCCAGTGTTGTTTACGGATTATGGGGTATCTTTGTATTGATTCCTATCCTCAGACCCCTTGGTAACTGGTTAAATGGTAATTTTAGTTGGATTCCTCTGTTTAGTACTCCTTTAGGGGGTCCTGGAATGTTACCGGCGGGGGTTATTTTAGCAATTATGATCCTGCCGATTATTATCGCTATCTCTCGCGACTCTTTGGCCGCTTTACCGCCGGATCTAAGGCAAGCTTCCCTAGGCTTGGGGGCCACCCGTTGGGAAACGATTTTTCGGGTATTAATTCCCGCCGCTTTTTCTGGGATTGTCGGGGGGATTATGTTAGCTTTAGGGCGCGCTTTAGGGGAAACCATGGCAGTAACGATGATTATCGGCAATTCTAACCGCATTAGTGCCTCTATTCTCGCCCCTGCTAACACGATCGCTTCCTTATTGGCTAACCAATTCGCCGAAGCATCGGGAATGCAAGTATCGGCACTCATGTATGCGGGTTTTGTTCTCTTGGTTTTGACCCTAGTAGTCAATATCTTCGCAGAATTAATCGTTAATCGCGTCAAAGCTAAGTATTAAGCCATCGGTCGTCAGTTATCAGTTTTGAGTTTTAAGTTTTGAGTATTAAGTGATCATCATCAAATGGCAGTTTACTGCTGTCTTTTCACTGTTTACTAATCACTGTTTACTAATCACTGATAACTGATTACTGTTCACTGATAACTGATAACTGATAACTGATAACTGACATGGATAGTGCGAATTTAGGCAATAATCTCAAAAAGAAACCGAGTAGTCCTCGATCGCTATTGGGGACAATTATGACCGTTCTCTCGGCTTTATGTTTAGCCGTCACCGTGATTCCCCTCTTTGCCGTCCTAGGCTTCGTTTTTGTGCAAGGGGTGGGTCGTTTAAACGCTAATCTCTTTACTAAATTACCGCCACCGCCGGGGTTAGGAGGAGGAGGCATCGCTAACGCCATTTTAGGCACAATTATCGTCGTTGCCCTAGCCACAGCGATCGCAGTTCCCATCGGCGTTTTAGCGGCGGTTTATCTCTCGGAATTTAGCGGTGATAACAAACTTGCCCAGGGTGTGCGCTTTGCTACCAACGTTTTAGCGGGTGTCCCTTCGATTATTGTCGGGGTTTTCGCCTTCGGTTTGTTAGTTGCGCCCTTATTTGGCGAAGGAACAGCCCTTTTAGGCTTTTCTGCCCTAGCTGGTTCGATCGGTTTAGCGGTGTTAATGTTACCGACTATTATTAGAACCACCGATGAGGCTTTAAAAATCGTTCCCCAAGACATCCGCTGGGCAGCCATGGGTTTAGGGGCCTATAACTACCAAACCGTCCTAAAAATCGTCCTTCCTGCCGCAGTTCCCGCTATTTTAACCGGTGTGACTTTAGCAATTGCTAGGGCTGCCGGGGAAACCGCCTCCTTAATTTTTACGGCATTATTCTCTAACTTTTGGCCTCGGGGTGTCTTTGAACCGATTGCCACCCTTTCGGTCTTAGTTTTCAACTTTGCTACTGCCCCTTTTGCCCCTCAACAGCAATTAGCTTGGGCAGGTGCTTTAATTCTGGTGCTTTTGGTGTTGTTAACTAACATTTTATCCCGTTTAGCCACGCGCCAGAAAACCTATTAAGTCAAGGAAAAAGAACGTAGGTTGGGTTGAAGCATGAAACCCAACGCCCGCATAGTTTACGCTCCCGCTAACCCATCCTACAAATAATTGTGCCTCTCTACTTAAGTCAGGGAAAAAGTGAAAAGCAAAAAGGGATATTTAAGTAAAAATCCACCTATCTTTCCAATTCATCAATTAGTCAAATTCAAGGGAAATAATTTATGCTAACTAACTCTAACCCCCATTCTACAGGAACCGTTTTAAAGGTCGATAAGGCTAATATTTACTATGGAAATTATCGAGCAGTACGAGACGTTTCGATCGATATTCCCAAAAATAAAGTCACCGCTTTTATCGGACCCTCTGGCTGTGGAAAAAGTACCATTCTCAGGTGTTTTAATCGTCTCAATGATTTAATTCACGGTTTTCGTATTGACGGCAAAGTTTTTTATGATAACCAGGATATTTACTCTCAAGAGGTGGATCCTGTCGAAGTCAGAAAATATATCGGTATGGTGTTCCAGCGCCCTAATCCTTTTCCCAAATCCATCTATGATAATGTGGTTTACGGAGCGCGATTAAATGGTGATAAAGGCGATTTAGATGACTTAGTAGAAAAATCCCTGCGTCGGGCTGCTCTCTGGGAAGAAGTAAAAGATAAACTGAAAGAAAGCGGTTTTTCCCTATCGGGGGGACAACAACAAAGATTATGTATTGCTCGCGCTATTGCCGCTCAACCAGAAGTATTATTAATGGATGAACCCTGTTCGGCACTCGATCCAATTTCAACTTTAAAAGTTGAGGAATTAATGCACGAATTAAAAGAACGTTATACAATTATTATTGTTACTCACAATATGCAACAAGCTACTAGAGTAGCGGATTTAACGGCTTTTTATAACGCTGAACCCACCGATAAAGGTGGCAAAATTGGTTATCTAGTCGAGTTTGATCATACGGACAAAATCTTCGGTGATCCTCAAGAACAAGCAACTAAAGATTATGTCAGTGGACGTTTTGGCTAAATCAGTTATCAGTTATCAGTTATCAGTTATCAGTTATCAGTTATCAGTTATCAGTTATCAGTTATCAGTTATCAGTTATCAGTATAAAGTGGCAAGTTTGGAGTTTTCTTTTCACTGATTACTGTTTACTGTTCACTGGTCACTGAAAAAAACACCCAACACCTATTCCTTTAAAGATTATGTATAGTACCGATGTTGTTACCGATGCGGTTTTGAGAACCAAACACTTAAATGTTTACTATGGTTCTAATCTCGCCGTTCGTGATGTTAACCTTGATATTCCTGAGAAAAAAGTGATCGCTTTTATTGGTCCCTCTGGTTGCGGAAAAAGTACAGTTTTGCGCTGTTTTAATCGCATGAATGATCTGGTTAAAAGTGCCAAAATTGAGGGAAAAGTTACCTTTCGCGGTCAAGATATTTATGGTAATTCCGTTAATCCTATCGGGTTACGCAGTCGTATTGGTATGGTTTTTCAGAAACCGAATCCTTTTCCTAAATCTATCTATGAAAATATCGCTTTTGGGGCGCGCTTAAATGGTTACATCGGCGATATGGATCAATTAGTGGAGGACTCTTTAAAAAAGGCCGTTCTCTGGGATGATGTTAAAGATAAACTCAAAGAAAGTGGTTTAGCTTTATCGGGGGGACAACAACAAAGGTTATGTATTGCCCGCGCTATTGCGGTTGAACCAGAAGTTGTTTTAATGGATGAACCCTGTGCGGCACTCGATCCAATTTCTACCCTAAAAATTGAGGAATTAATTCACGAATTAAAAACTCAATATACCATAGTTATTGTCACTCATAATATGCAACAAGCGTCGCGGGTTTCTGATTTAACGGCTTTTTATAATGCTGAACCGACCCCAAAAGGCGGTAAAGTGGGTTATTTAGTGGAATATGATCGCACCGAGGTTATCTTTCAAAATCCTGCTCAAGAGTCCACTAGAGATTATGTTAGCGGTCGTTTTGGTTAATTACTTTAGTCTTTTTGAGATCAATTATCGGGATGAGTTAATCAACTTGTTCTGATTTTTTCTTGTTATTATCTAATAAAACTACATTATTGAGCGTTTTGACTGACTTTAATTTGCAATAGGGTGGTCATCAACTAATTTAAATAACCAAAAATGTGAGAGATATTTGTTTAAGTTAAGCTTAATTAACCCAAGCTTAAACTGAATTTAACCAAACCAAATCTTAACCTTAACCTTAAATTAACTAAAATAATTGATCATAATTTTAGGGTTTTATGTACAATCCAACCTAAAAGTTAATTTTTTGATTCCCGAACCAGCAATAATTAGCGAAATGAGTATGCAGAATTTCCAATTCAAACTAAATCGATGGACAATCAGCGCTGGTTTAGCGGCAGTAGGAGCAGCCCTAGCTCTCACCATCCCGGCGGTTAATTCCCAAAGCCGCAATACTATCAAAATTGATGGTTCTAGCACCGTTTACCCAATTACAGAAGCAGTAGCGGAAGAATTTCAAAAGATAAATCGTCAGACACAAGTAACTGTCGGTATTTCGGGAACAGGTGGCGGTTTTAAAAAATTCTGTGCTGGTGAAACGGATATTTCTAATGCTTCTCGTCCAATTAAGGATTCTGAGCGTCAATTGTGCGCTAAAAATGGCGTTAAATTCTTAGAATTGCCGATCGCTTTTGATGCTTTAACAGTGGTAGTCAATAAACAAAATCCCCTTAATAGCATCAAGGTTTCTGAACTGAAAAAAATGTGGGAACCCGCTGCTCAAGGGAAGATCACTAAGTGGAATCAAGTTAATTCTAAATGGCCTAATGCCAACCTAAAACTGTTCGGACCAGGTGCTGATTCGGGAACATTCGATTACTTTACCGAGGCAATTGTCGGTGAATCGAAGAAAAGTCGCACCGACTTTACCCCCAGTGAAGATGATAACGTTCTAGTGCAGGGAGTTATCAGAGATCGTAACGCTTTAGGTTACTTTGGCTATGCCTATTATGAAGCAAATAAAGGTCGTCTGAAAGCCCTAGCCATTGATAACGGCAAAGGAGCCATATCTCCCTCAGCAGAAAATGTCAACAACGGCAAATATAATCCCCTCTCCCGTCCTGTTTTTATCTACGTTAATGCTAATGCGGCTAAACGTCCAGAGGTAAAAAGTTTTGTCGAATTTTTCATCAACAATGCTCCCAAATTAGTCCGGGAAGTTAAGTATGTTCCTTTACCCGCTAATGTCTATCAATCGGTAATGAGAAACTTTAGAAATAATAAAACAGGGAGTGTATTCGTTGGCCGAGATGTGGTGGGTTTAACCATCCAAGATATTGTTCGGCTAGAAGCTAAAGAATAGTTGCTTATCTGCCAATAAATGGAATGGGGAAGCGATTATCTTCCCCATTTTTGGAGTTGAATTAAAAAACCCAGCAACTAGATATTTAAAGCATGACTAAACCAGCAATTAAATCAGAGAGTGTCTGGATTCAGGCAGCTACTCCCAAAAAGATTCGCAACCTCAAAGAGACTATTATTGAAGTTATTCTATTTTTGGCGGCTTTTTCCTCTGTGGCCACCACTATCGGCATTATGGAGGTTTTGATTCTAGAATCCGTGCATTTTTTCGAGAAAGTTCCCCTGATTCAATTCCTAACCGATACGGTTTGGAGTCCGCTTTTTGCCGATCCTCGTTATGGTATTATACCGCTACTTTCGGGAACCTTAACCACTTCGATCGTGGCGATGTTTGTCGCTGTTCCTTTGGGAACAATTGCCGCTATTTATCTCAGTGAATTTGCCCCCCCGCGCCTGCGAGAAGTGGTTAAACCTTGTCTAGAATTATTGGCGGCTATACCGACAGTAGTTTATGGTTATTTTGCCTTTTTAAATGTCACACCTTTCCTACAGACTTTTTTGCCTGACTTACCTTCATTTAATATGCTCAGTGCTGGTTTGGTCATGGGATTAATGATTATTCCCCTGATTAGTTCCATCAGTGAAGATGCCATGCGTGCCGTACCTTTGACCCTCCGGGAAGGTTCCTACGCTACCGGAGCAACTCGTTTACAAACTGCTTTAAATGTGGTTTTGCCTGCCGCTATTTCTGGTATTAGTGCCGCTTATATTTTAGGAGTTTCCAGGGCCGTGGGAGAAACGATGATTGTAGCGATCGCTGCAGGATTACAGCCAAATTTAACCTTCAATCCCTTTAGTGAAGCGGCCACCATTACCGCTTATATTGTTCAGGTTAGTTTAGGCGATTTACCCCACGGTTCGATCGAGTATCAATCAATTTTTGCGGCCGGTATTATGCTAGTCATTTTGACTTTAATCTTTAATATTATCGGTTATTTCCTCGCCAAAAAATATCGGGAGGTTTACTAATCATGGAAAAAGAACAATTATCGAATTTAAGAGCTAATATTGAAAGGCGCAAGCTGATTAGCACTGTATTTTCTGGCTTAGGGTTGTTGATTATTTTTGTTTCTACCCTAATTCTCTTTATCCTGATTGCCCAGATGATGATGGCAGGGTTGCCGCGCATTACCCCCCAGTTTTTTACTTCTTTTCCTAGTCGTCACCCTGAAGAAGCTGGTATTCTTTCCGCTTGGGTGGGAACCTTGCTAGTGATGTTGGTAACAGCCTTGATTGCGATTCCTCTCGGTATTGCGGCGGGAATTTATCTGGAAGAATATAGTAAGAAAAATTGGCTTTCAGCAATTATTGAGATTAACGTCACTAATTTAGCGGGTGTTCCCTCAATTATCTATGGTTTACTCGCCCTCGGTTTATTTGTCTATCAATTCAATCTCGGACAAAGTATTATTGCCGCCGGTTTAACCCTAGCTTTGCTGATCCTACCTGTGGTTATTGTCACCACCAGAGAGGCAATTCGGGCAATACCCAACAGTCTCCGGGAAGCGGCCTATGCCGTGGGAGCAAGTAGATGGCAAGTAGTGGCCGATCATATTCTTCCCTACTCCTTCGGTAGTATCCTAACTGGTGTGATCATCGGGCTTTCCAGAGCGATTGGAGAAACGGCTCCCGTGATTACTATTGGTGCGCTCACGTTTATTGCTTTTCTACCCGATGCTCCTTTACAAGCAAATTTTCCCTTTATTAACTTTAATTGGCTGAAAGCACCCTTTACAGTCATGCCTATCCAGATGTTTAACTGGGTTTCTCGTCCAGAGCCAGAATTCGAAGTCAATGCAGCAGCCGCTGGTACAGTGTTGATTGTGATGACTCTCGGTATGAACGCTGTAGCTATCTATCTCCGCTATCGTTTCCGCAAAGGTATCAAATGGTAAACTCTATTTTTCCCTCGATGATGTCTAATATCAAAGAATTTCAACCAAAAGCTGAGGTGAGAAACCTTGACTTTTACTACGCTGGCACCAATAAACCCGCTTTGCGAAGTATCAATCTCACCATTCCCGAAAGACAAGTAACCTCTCTAATTGGCCCCTCTGGCTGCGGTAAAACGACGCTTTTGCGCTGTTTTAATCGAATGCACGACCTTTATGCCGCTAATCGCTACGAAGGGGGCATTTATATCGATACCGTCAATATTTTAGATCACAAGGTCGATCCGATCGAGGTGCGGATGCGGATTGGTATGGTTTTCCAAAAACCGAACCCTTTCCCGAAATCTGTTTACGAAAATGTCGCCTACGGTTTGCGGGTTAGGGGTGAAAAAAAACGGGAGTTTATCGATTATAAAGTAGAACAAGCTTTGCGCGGTGCCGCTTTGTGGGATGAAGTCAAGGATCGTCTCAACACCAGTGCCTACGATTTATCGGGGGGACAACAACAACGTCTCTGTATTGCCCGCGCTTTAGTTACGGATCCTGAAATTATCCTCTTTGATGAACCCACTTCCGCTCTCGATCCGATCGCCACTAATAGTATAGAAGAACTAATTGGTAAATTAGAGGAAAAAGTTACCATTTTAATCGTCACCCACAGTATGCAACAGGCAGCCCGGATTTCTGATTACACAGCTTTTATGTATTTGGGTGAACTGATGGAGTTTGGACAAACTAAAATTATGTTTCAAGAACCAACTCACGAGAAAACAAAAGAATATATTAGCGGTCGATTTGGTTAAAAAATCGCCATTGTTTGGGGAGAGAAAGCAATTATCTCCCCAACGCTCTCCTCTAAAACTTGGCTTTTTGCCGCAATAATTCCGCTAGGGTGACATCAAATTGCGATTGTCCTCCGAAAACCGTTCCCACTTCACCGTTAAAGAAGGTAACTGTGGCTAAATGGTAATGTTCATCCGTTAGGGGGATATAACCGACTTCTTTAACAATACTCTCGGCATTATCGAGGTAATACTCCACAAATTCCTGTAAAGCTCGGCTTTTTTGCGCTTTCTCCGCATTGACGTAGATAAATAAAGGTCGAGCAAGGGGTTGATATTGGGAGTTAACTACGGTTTCTCTAGAGGGTAAAATCGCCCCTTTACCGCTATCAATGCCTAAAGCTTTCAATTTTTGGGGATTTTGTTCATAATAAGCTAGTCCAAAGTAACCAAGAGCATTCGGATCTTGACTGACTCCCTGGACTAAAGTGTTATCATCCTCGCTGGCTACATAATCCTTACGACTAGCACCGGATTTACCGACCACAGCTTCGGTAAAATAGTCAAAAGTTCCGGAATCTTGGCCTGCACCAAAGAGATTTAGGGGTTTATTGGGGAATTCCGGTCTGATTTGATTCCAATTGGTAATTTTACCCTCAGCAGCCGGTTCCCACATTTTCTTTAATTCTTCTAGGGTAATGCTATCAATCCAGTTATTTTCCTGATTAACGACTACAGTTAAGGCATCAAAAGCCACGGGTAATTCAATATATCTTACGCCATAGCGATTACACAGGGACATCTCATCGGCTTGAATCGGTCGAGAGGCATTGCTAATATCAGTTTTTCCTTCACAGAATTCCCGAAATCCCCCAGAGGTTCCCGAAAATTTTACGCTCACTTCTGCTGTACCCGGTTGACTGCTTTTGAATTTCTCCGCCACGGCCTGGGTAATCGGGTATACGGTACTAGAACCATCAATTTTAATTGATTTATTAGCTGAAGAGTCCCCTATGCTACAGGCCGGCAGTAGGCTAATTATCAAAATACTTAACGCAGAAAATACCATTTTCACAGAATTTTTGTCGCTTTTACTCATTGTCTCTGTCCCCGTTATCAGTCAATAACCACATAATATCATTTCAAAAAAAGTTGATATATACAATTAAGAATTCTAAAGTTGAATGTTATATAAAACACATCAAACTGATGGACGAAAGGACAATAAAAACGTTTATCTGTAGGGTCTGATACTAAATCCGTTGAGTATGCGCTACATATCAGGACAGGCAAAAGGCAAAAGGCAAGACCCCCCCATCGCTATTCTGCCTTTATTCGCTATCCTCTTTCAAATTGTCAAAGAAGGTTTACCCGGATTTAATTGGCAAGTTTTCACCTCTTTACCCGCCCCAGTTGGCTCCGATCCCAGTGTTCCCAATGGTTTTGCCAATGCAATCGTGGGGACTTTAACTATGGTCGGTTTAGCATCCCTCGGCAGCATACCTCTGGGGATTCTCACCGGGGTTTTTCTCTCGGAATTCGCTCGGGGTTCCAAAATTGGCGGTATTCTGCGCTTTGCGATCGTGGTGTTGAGTAGTACCCCTTCCGTTATTGTCGGGGTGTTTTCCTTCGGGGTTTTGGTGTTAACTACCAAACAATTTTCTGCCTTAGCCGGGGCCTTTGCTTTAGGGGTGATTATGTTGCCCATCGTCGCTTTAACCACGGAAGAGGCACTAAAACTAATACCCATGTCCTACCGTCTCGGTTCCTCCGCTTTGGGGGGTTCCCGTTTCGATACGGTATTTCGCATTGTCCTGCCAGCAGCGATCGCACCGATTATGACCGGGATATTATTAGCGGTGGCCCGGGCTGCCGGAGAAACCGCCCCCTTAATGTTTACGGCTTTATTTAGTCAATTTTGGCAAGAAAGTCTTTGGTCGCCCACACCGGCTTTAACGGTGTTGATTTATAACTATGCTAGTTCCCCCTTTCCTGAACAAAATTCCCTGGCTTGGACAGCTTCTTTAGTCCTTATTATCTTAGTTTTAATTACTAGCCTTCTCTCCCGTTTTGTCACTCGTAAACGCTCAAATTAAGCATTTTTATGATGATCGATTCCTCTGCCATGAACAGTCCTACTTCTCTAGCTAATTCGGCGATCGAAGTCGAAAATCTTAGCTTTTTCTACGGTAGTAAAAAAGCCCTGGAAGGGGTTTCTTTACAAATCCCGCAAAGGCAAGTAACCGCCATGATCGGCCCCTCTGGTTGTGGTAAATCCACTCTTTTAAAAGCCCTCAATCGCATCGGGGAATTAGAGGGGCAAGTGACAGTTAAGGGCAAAGTTAGGTTTTTTGGCCAAGATATCTACGCCCCCAAAGTTAACCTTCATACCTTAAGGCGACAGGTGGGCATGGTGTTTCAGCGCCCTAACCCTTTTCCCGCTAGTATTTACGATAATATTGCCTACGGTATTAGAATTTATCGTTCCGCTAGTCGCAGTGAATTAGATGGGATTGTGGAATCAGCTTTACAAGGGGCTGCTCTTTGGAATGAAGTTAAAGATCTGTTGAATAAATCCGCTTTAGGATTATCGGGAGGACAACAACAAAGATTGTGTATTGCTCGCGCTTTGGCGGTAAAACCAAAAGTATTATTAATGGATGAACCTTGTTCGGCCTTAGACCCCCTTTCTACCCTCAAAGTCGAGGAATTAATCCATGAATTGAAGCAACAATACACGATCGTGATTGTCACCCATAATATGCAACAGGCCTCTAGAGTATCCGATCGCACGGCCTTTTTTAATGCCGATGAAACCCGCGTCGGTCGTTTGGTAGAATTTGACACCACCCAGAAAATTTTCACCGATGCAGTTAATCAACAAACTCGCGATTATGTAGCCGGTAGATTCGGTTAATTTCTCTGATCAGGGGACGGGAGACAGCTATCAGTGATCAGTGATCACTGATCACTGATCACTGATCGGATTTGAGTTTTTAGTGAGCAGTATGTATTAAGTCATACCATTTTTCAAAAGTAATGGCAGAGATAGTTAGGGCTGGCTGAATAATGGTAAAACCCTTTGAAAATAAGGCTTTTGACCTGTTAAAATCCGATGTTCATGCTGCGAAAATCGGATTGGGACTCTCAAAAACCTGGCATTATCCTTCTTTTAGTACACAATTTAGTACAAAAAGAGAGGGCAACAAAGCCTGAAACTCCTGACTCCGTTCGGACCTCGGCGTGAGCTTTTGCGTTCGACAAAAGCTCACGGCCGAAGCCTGACTCGGAGACGACCGACTCCTAACCCCACCAACAAACTTTTTGCCGCAAACCCTAGTTAATTGCCCCCCTTGCCCTAGTAGGGTTGATTCATTTAAATTAAGTACAGCGGATTTTGAGTCAATAAATTTGAATGAAAATTCTCAAGTTTATCTTTTTCTAACCAAAATAGTTAGTCACAATAACTAATCTTTAATCCTCTGCCAATCTTGATTATGAATAAATTGATAAAGCTTGTTCCCAAGCCACTAAAAGCCTATCTCTCTTCAAATTGTCTGAGAGTACATCCTGTTAATTTAGCTAATTTTTCTGCTTCTTACGTCGATAAAACTATCAGTTTTTCCCAACGTTCAGCTAACCACCTCTGTCCCTCTGTTATTGAGAGAA
>NZ_JACJQV010000117.1 GCF_014696875.1 Microcystis wesenbergii FACHB-1317
TAATCCATAATTTTGCTAATAAACATAGCAAAATTATAGATGATTTCCTGACCTAAGATCACATTTTATTCTTTTTTCCACTTCAATCTAAGAATTGAGAAAAAAGCAAAACCCTCCATTATACCATAAAAAAATTATGCAAGAGGTCTATTGACCTTGCGGCGGCTGCCCAAAGAATTACCCCTAACACCCGCGCCATTCTCCCCGTACACCTGTACGGACAGATGGTATCACCCCAACAATTACAGGATTTTGCCCGCAGCCATAATCTGATTATCTTTGAAGATGCGGCCCAGGCCCATTTAGCCAGTAGAGAAGGTTATCGCGCCGGCAGCGTCGGTGTGGCGGCGGGGTTTAGTTTTTATCCCAGTAAAAATTTAGGTGCTTTTGGCAATGGCGGAATGTTAGTGAGCAATGATCCTGAAATTAGCCAAAAAGCCCGCAGTTTAAGAAATTATGGCGCACCGAGCAAGTATTTTCACACCGATATCGGCACTAATAGCCGTTTAGACAGCATACAAGCCGCCATTTTAAACGTTAAATTACCCCATCTGGAAGGCTGGAATCGCTCCCGTCATCGAGCGGCAAGACAATACGACCAGCTT
This sequence comes from Microcystis wesenbergii FACHB-1317, assembly GCF_014696875.1. Taxonomy (GTDB): domain Bacteria; phylum Cyanobacteriota; class Cyanobacteriia; order Cyanobacteriales; family Microcystaceae; genus Microcystis; species Microcystis wesenbergii_A. Next base: position 606 of record NZ_JACJQV010000117.1, read on the forward strand.
TTGGCCCCTTTAGCCGATAAGGGCATTTTACCCATACGAGACGAAACCGAGGCTGGTCATGTCTATCATCTCTACGTTATTCGCATCCTCCCCCATTGTCCGGTTGATCGCCAACAACTGCAAGAAAAATTAACTGCCGTCGGTATTCAAACCGGCATTCATTATCCGATTCCCTGTCATCTGCAACCAGCTTATCGCTACCTGGGTTATCAACGGGGAGACTTCCCTAAGGCGGAGATTCTCTGTGAAGAAATTATCTCCCTGCCCATGTACCCCGGTATCAGCGAGGAGCAAATTGAAATAGTGGTTAAACAGATTACTTCGATCATCGGCTAACATAAATTGAGAATTTGTCACTAAATCGCTCCGTCCTATGGGTATTAGTCCTTCCCTATCCCCCGTCTCCCAGAAAAATCGGCAATCTTGGCTGATTATCGCTTTCTTGGCCGTTATCTATGGTCCGGTGATCTCTCATTGGTACGATGGTTGGCTGAATAAATCGATCAACATCGAACACGAATACTTTAGCCACGGCTTGATCGGCCTTCCCTACGCCGCCTATATTGTCTGGCAGAATCGCAAAAAATGGCAACGCCTCGAAGATCGATCCCATCCCCTCGGAGCCTTTTTATTGACCCTAGGGGCGATTTTTTATCTCCTCGGTTCCTCTGTTTGGGTTAGTATGTCTTTCCCGATTATGTTAGCGGGCATCTGTCTCTGGTTAAAAGGAAGAGAAGGTTTTAAATTACAGGGATTTCCCCTACTTTTAACCGCTTTAGCGACTCCTAATCCTATCCCCTACCTGATCACTCCCTATACCCTACCCCTACAGATTTTTATTGCCGCCTGCGCTGGTTTTATTCTCCAGCAAGCCGGCTTAGATGTCTCCGTTGACGGTATCTATGTAGCGGTAGAAGGTCGGATGGTGGAAGTCGCTCCCTACTGTGCGGGACTAAAAATGTTATTCACCAGTCTTTACGTCACGCTGCTGCTGCTCCATTGGACAGATACTATCGAAAACGGTCGTAAAACGCGCTTTATGCTCCTCAGTGCCTTTGCAATTAGTGTCGGGGCTAATATTATTCGTAACTCGCTTTTAGCCTGGTTTCACGGCACGGGACAACAGGAAAACTTTAAATTACTCCACGATGGCTGGGGGGGTGATTTATACTCCGTCTTTATGTTATTACTCGTCCTTTTGGTCTTCCAAATCATGGAGTATCGCGAGGCGGTCAGGAAACAGTTCCTAGCTCAAGAGGAAGTTAACAAGGATGATTAGTCAAAAAATTCCAGCCGGGGTAACTTTAGTGTTAGACAAACTCAAAAAAAAGCTACCGGGTAATTATCTACTCCTGTTGTGCCTGCTGCTGATTTTGATTTTAGGGGGTATCTTGCCCAATTTAATTTCCGGCCATTGGCCTTGGGTGGAGCAACCGAGAATCGGTAATATTCAGAAAATGCGGGCCCTACAAGAATCGGGAATCGAGTTGTCTGACCTGAAAACCATCAACCAGAGCCAAGGGGAAATCGGTGAGGGAAAATGGTCGGTACAAGTGCTGGAAAGTCCTGATGGCAAGAGGATCACCCTGCTTTTAAAGCCACAGATATACTATAAAAATCAACCAGGGTTAGAATGGTCCGATATCAGTTCGATTAGTCGTTGGAATCAGGGGGAAACAACCGAGCTATTAATTCCCGCCTGGTCGGGGGGAATGGCCAGGGCCCGATTCTATCGTGCTTGGACACAAAACACCTTTGCCGTGGTGCAGTGGTATGCTTGGCTAGGTGGTGGTCATTATGATCCCTCTGTTTGGTATTGGCTTGACCAATGGGCGCAATTAAAAAGACAAAGAGTACCCTGGATAGCCGTTTCCTTGCTGATTCCCTTAGACCCGACCAAAGAACTGCAAACTCTCACTCCCTTTGCTCTCAATCTCGCTAGGGAAGTACAAAGTAACTTAGAACAAAATGTCTTAAGTCAATTAACTTCTGTCCCTGAGTCTAAAAAAGAAAAGTGATTTGGCTGCCGCCAGCCATCGCTTGAAAGAAACTAGCTCAAGGAACTTTTCGAGCCCCTAATCGCCCCTTTTTTCCTCTCCCACTGGATAACTCCCAGAAAGCCAATTGATATGTTCGTAAAGTTTTTGCCAGTTAGTTTATTCAGAACCGGGGCCATAGCCCTATCAGGGTTGGGTCTGACAGGGTTCTTGTGGATAATTGACTCCGAGAGCCTCAAGGCCCAGGGTCCTTTGTCCATACCCCAGACTCAACCGGGGGCCGGGTTGGAATTTTTGCCCCCCCAACCCCCTAATCCCACCTTTCCCGAAAACACGATTCCCCCTGCTGGCTACAGTCCACCGGTTTACTCTCCCAATGATCGCCAATCCCGACCAATTCAGTCCTATCGACTGGATATCGGCGATCGAATCAGTGTCTCGGTTCCCGATTTTCCCGAATTTAATTCCGCAGGTCCTGTGGATCCCGATGGTAATTTTCTGGTGCCGATTTTAGGGCGTATTCCCGTTCTGGGCTTGACTTTAGACGAAGTGCAAACTAAAATCCGCCTGGAATTGGGGCGAAAATACTTGCGGGAGGAACCGGAAGTGATTGCCTTTCTAACCAGTCCGCGTCCGGTCCAGTTAACCATTCTGGGAGAGGTACAGCGACCGGGGTTTTATAGTGTTGCTCCTAATACTCCCCTAGCGCAGGTACTTTTGGCGGCGGGTGGCGGCACCCCCAGAGCCGATCTGCGTTCGATCGTTGTCCGGCGGACTTTAGTCGATGGTACAGTATTAGAGGAGAAACTTGACCTTTATACTCCCTTAATTAAAGGCGAACGCTTGCCAGATCTGCCTCTGCAAGGAGGCGATGCCGTGATTGTTTCCAAGTTAGAAGTAGGCCAAGAAACGGGATATAATCGCACACTGGTGGCGAAAACCACCCTCACCCAGCAGAGTATCACGATCAGGGTTTTAGCTCCCTTAGTTCCTTCGGGAATTGCCCTGAGAAATGTTTCGATTCCTAATGGCAGTACCTTCCTTGATGTGGTGGCTAGTTTACCAGTTTCCGATCGCCTGCGGATTAATGTCAATGAAGTGTCTCTGCTCCGTTTTGACAGTGCCAAAGGGGGAATTGTTAGTCAAACGTTGAGTCCGATAGCGGCAGTTAGGGGAGATATCTCCCAAAATGTTCCCTTAGAAGATCAAGACGTAATTATTGTCAGCCGCACCCTATTAGGGAAAATTTTCGCCGCTTTTAATATCATTACCCAACCCATCCGGGATATTACCAGTTTTACCAATACAATTCTCAACATTAGCAATCAATTCGATAACTTCCAATAATTGAGGGGCAACTCGCCCCCTTTACTCCTTAACACAACTTCATAAGCTAGGATTTCAAGGCCGAGAATCACTCTTGACCGCTAAAATGTAAAGAATCTGGGAATATATTAAAAAGCTATGGCTCTACCAATTGTTGAACGATTTCTCATCTCGCTAAATCAAAACAAATTTGTGGGAATATTCGTCTTCTTCGTCTGTTTAGGCGGTTCTGTGGGCTTTGCTCTTCTACCTGATCCTGAGAAACCTCCCACCTTTTATCGTGCCGTGGGACAATTAGCCTACCGGGTGCCGCCGCCAGCTTTTACCAGTACAGGAACCCAACTACAACAAGCGGGACGAACCATCGATCTCGATTTACTGCTGTCTCCCCGGGTGTTGATCAGTACCGCCAAAAAATTGCAATTTAATCAAGAACAGATCATTAAAGTTCGCGAACGAGATTTAAAAATTACCTTCCCTGGTGAAGCGGAGGGAAAAAATAATAGCGATCAACCCCAAGAGATACTTTTAGAGTTAACGTCCGAGTCCAAACCCAGGGCGGAGTTAATTCTCGAAACCCTGATGAAGGAAATGGTGGAATACAGTCGCTGGCTTAATACTTCCCAGTTACGCGCCCGCGTAGAAGCTCTCAGTGTCCGACTTAACGAAGTCCAAAAAGATTTAACCAGAGCCGAAGAAAAGTTTTATCGCTACATTAGTACCCAGGGTTCAGATTTATTGGCGATTCAAGACGGGAGTTTATTCACCGCTATCACCAGCAGTCAACAGCAACAGCGAGAAATTCGCCTACAACTGCAAGGTATTCAAGGACAGATTAATAGTCTGAGTAAACAACTCGATTTAACCCCCGATCAAGCTTACACCTCCTCGGCCCTTAGTGCCGACCCGATTATTGCCAGTATCCGAGCCCAGATCTTGGGCACGGAAGCCCAATTGGAGCGACTACAGAAGGATTTACGTCCCGAACATCCCACCGTCGTTAAATTACGCAAAGAACAGCAAGTTAACGAATCTCTCTTACAAAAAAGGGCCGCCGAGGTGATCGGAAAAGATGGCATCCTGACCGATCTTCCCAGCAGTCGCATCCGTCAGCAAAGTAATCTCGATGCCACCCGCCAACAATTAGCGGCTCAATTAGTCACCCTGCAAACCCAGCGTGAGGGTTTGATGAAACAATTAGAGTCCCTGGTGACTCAGGAACAGCAATTACGCTCCCAATACGAAAAATTCCCCGATAAACAGCTACAGCAAGCTCGTTTAACCCAAGCCGTCGCCTTTCAACGGGGTATCTACGAGAATATTCTCAATGCTCTGGTGGATGCTCAGGCCGCAGAAGCGGAAACTGTGGGTAGTCTCACCATCGCCCAACCGCCGGTAGCTCAACCGATCCAACAGGTGTTTAACCGCAAAAATCGTCTCTTGATTCTCTTGGCGGGGGCTGGTTTGGGAACTTTAGCCGGATTGGGTGCGATCATCCTGTTGGCAGTGATCGATGATCGCCTGCACAGTCCCCAAGAATTGCGGGAAGCTTTGGTCAGTCGGGAGCTCCTGCTCTTGGGACAATTGCCAATTATCCGGAATTTAGAGGGCGAGGAAATCGAGCCGATTCTCGCCGATGCTAATGCCAATTATCTCCCCTACTACGAACGTTTACGCAGTACCCTGCGACGTGTTGGCGGCGGCGAAAAGGTGAAAGTGGTTATTATCACCAGCATTACTGGCGCAGAAGGTAAAACCGCCACTGCCTATAATCTGGCGATCGCTGCTAGTTTGGCGGGCCGACGGACTCTGTTAATAGAAGGAGATCTGAGAAATCCTTCTAAGGCCGAAGAAATCGGAGTCACTCCCGATCCCAATTCTTTCCGAGAACCCCTACTTTACTACGGGGCAAAAAGTAAATCGATCCGGCTGGCCCCAAATATTGAAAACCTTTCCATTTTGCCTAGTCCCGGTCCGCACAAACAAGCGGCAGCTATCATTGAATCGAGTGAATTACAATTAATTCTCAAAGATTCTCGCGGCCGTTTCGATCTGGTGATTGTTGATACTCCTTCTCTGTCTAGCTGTAATGATGCGCTTCTCTTAGAGGAACTAGCGGACGGGATTATTCTGGTAACGCGCCAGGCGATAACTCGTTCTAGTCTCTTGAGTGAAGCAATTAACCAGTTAACAGAAGCGGAAGTGAAAATTTTAGGGGCGGTGATTAACTACGTCGATATTACACCGACTCTCAACACCGCCCAACCAGTGCCACCTGTGATAGTTACCCCACCAGAAGAAAAAACAGAGACAAAGGAAGTGAAAGTGGAGGTGTAAATGGGGTTATATTTGACAAAATCTTCTGGCTCGATCGAATTGTGGTTCTTGCCAAGAAAAAGCGAAATGACTGATACTATCTATGGTGGGAAAAGCTAGGCGAATCGCTTCCATTTGCACTTCTAAGGAGGGACGATTGTTATAGGGTTGTCCCCATAAACCGGCTAAAGCTGGGGTAACAGGAGTTTGATTTCCCCTGCTTTCCACTACTCTTTTGATCTGATTAACTACACAGGTAGTATCGTTACAATTAGCGTAGGACATGGGATGCCATTCTAGGGAAGCGGGAAAACTATCCCACGCTTGTAAACGGGAATCAAAACCTTGATTACCCACAAGACGATTCCCATCGGGAAAAAACACTGCTCCGGCGGGAATTCCCTGACGTTCCACTAGGGCAGAAAAATAACTAATATAGCATAGAACGAGTTAGTTAGGACAGATGCCTGAAGGCTTTACTCACAGCATCCACAAGGTTTTCACTATCATTGATAATCTGACTAACATAGTTTTTCAATCTAGCCCA
>NZ_JACJQV010000118.1 GCF_014696875.1 Microcystis wesenbergii FACHB-1317
TCTGTGGCTTTTTTATGATTTCCATTTTTTCTCCCATCTTCTAGACTTTCTAAATTGTTAGGATCGCCGTGAACACACCAAGGGGCGACCGTTTTGAGTGAACAGCCAATAAACTCAGCTATTTCTCGTTGAGTTTTTCCGTCGTTTAGCAAGAGAAACATTAAAATTCTTTCCCTAACCTCTGCTCTTTCTTCTTCTTTAAGAGCTTTTTGTAAGTTTTTCTTTTCTTCTAAGTCTAGGAAATCTTTGGCTGGCATAAGTAGGATTTTTCTCAAGTTACTATTTCTATTTTAGGTGGTTTAAGTGCGTTTTAGCTTAACACTTTCATAGTACATAAATTAGTACAAAAAAGAGGACAACAAAGCCTGAAACTCCTGCCTCCTGACTGATACTAAATCCAGTTATTAAAAACTGATTATTTATTCTCCGTTTTGCATGAGTGCATGAGTAGAAAACGGGTTTCTCCGAGAAACCCGTTTTCTGTGCGTTACTCAGTCTCCAACGCGGAAGCGATACTTCCCAGCAAATTCTCCCTTTAATGCTTTAATTTGAGGATAATTCTTCGGTGTTTCTTGAAGGAGTTTTAAACACTTAGCAATCTTCTTTTTTAAGATTGGATCCGCTTCAGAATAAACTTTATTTGCTTTAGCTGTCAAACGGACTTTATAAGTTATTTCAGCTTTCCCAATCAATGAGGCAACTTGATTGTAAATCCATTTCAGCTTCTTTCAAATGTTCCATAATATTCGGGATTGCTCTAATTTCTTGCGTTGCCTTTTCACTTTCTTTATCTGACAAATAAGCGGCAAATTCTAGAATCATCTTTAAATTTTCTACTGATAGGGTTTGTATATATTGTTGAATCTTTTGCTGCATTAAATCGACCTGTACTAATGTTTCAGAATCTAAAAAATCTTCTGGAGTCGAGGGATTTACTTCAACGTTAGTTAGAGTCATATTTAATCAAGTGCTTCTCTCAAGTTTATTATTTGTATCTTAGCGTGTATCCCGTCTCCCGTCTCCTGACGACCGACTCCTTACCCCACAGTTAACTTTATTTTTGTCCAACTACTTAATACTGCGAATGTATGAAAACGCATCAATTGGGCAAAAGCTCAACGATGCGTTTTTAAGCTCCAAAAACTGCTATAGTTGTCAGCCAAAACCAATCAATTCTGATTAGCGTCAGTGGCTGCGGCCATTTGCATTCTCTGCACCAGATTATCGAGGGCTAATTCTAGATGTAAACCGGCATCTACGGCAGTCCAACCCTGTTCGGTTAGGTGTCGCCATTCAAAGTGTAGGTGCGGACCGGTAGAAAGTCCCGTACTACCCACACGACCGATAACCGCACCCTGTTCTACCCATTCTCCCGGTTTGACAGTAATTTCCGAAAGGTGGGCATAACGAGATTCTTGAGTACCATCGAGGTGACGTAAAATCACCGTTAATCCGTAACCTCCCAACCAGTCGGCGGTGGCCACTTCCCCTGCGTAGGCGGCTAATACAGGTGTTCCCATTGGTGCGCCTAAATCAGTACCCGCGTGCATGGCCCGATTCCCGCTGACTGGATGATTTCGCCACCCGAAAACCGAGGTAATTTGGGCGGGAAGAGCGAGGGGAAAAAGTAAATCGGTGCGTTGAGTTTGGTTAGAATCCGTGGGACTTAAACGGGTGGCCCGCTCATAGGTGGTTGCTTCGCTGATGGCCTCCACTTCTGCGCGAGTCACCGGGGCTAAAGCTAATTTTACGCCATTCCATTCCGGAGGATTGAGGGCTACCACCTGACTGGGAATCACCGTCGGGGCGGCCAGACGTACCGGGGCGCTAGAAGCGACGAGAGTGGGGGCATAACGACCCAGGGAATTATTAGCGATAACCGGCTGATTTCGGGGCTGCCGTCCTACCCGCACGGCCGGATTAGGATTGAGACGTACCCGGGCCAGATTAACCGGGGGTAAGGGTTTGGCCACAGTGCTGACCGGCTGACGACGGGAAGACCGGGCCGCCAGATTACAGCTACCTCCTACCAGTTGACCATTTTGGGCAATGGTTTGACAACCACTACGGCGCTCGGTGACAACAACGGAAGTGGGGGGGTTAAAGTTTCTAGTATCGATAAAATTATTTTTACCGCCGGCCCGGGGGGCAAGGGTAGGCATATCGGTTTGATGGTTTTCGGGGATAGCCAGACGGGGGGCGGGATTAGTATTTTCTTTGATAACGGGGGCTTTTAGAGTCGGGGCGGCATTTTCCACCACTGGGGTTTCGCTGCCAGTTTCGGAATTAGCGATCGCATTGGGAGCAAGAGTAATCAGACCGCTGATTACTAAACCGAGACCACTGCATAAACTCAGCTTCTTTTTTAAGGATTTTCCTAGAAAAAGTTTCAATATCACCGATGAAGGATACATAGGGCGGCCTCACTTCTCACAGTTTAGTCAAAAAAATATTTAGACTCAATTATAGCCGAGACTGACCCTACCGGCCGGTATATAGATTTCGCTACTGGCATTGTCCGAGGTTAATTTAACTTTTAATTCCCCTCGATCGCTTACCCCCGTTATTATGCCCTGATAGCCCTCGAAAGCTATCTTTTGACCAAAATTGGCAAAAAGCTCTAAATAAGAGGCTAATAGGGCTTTAATGCCGTGATTACAGTAATATTCATAGCCGTATAGGATAGCATCACTGGTGAGAGAAGTTAACTGAGCGATCGAGGTGATTTTATTGCCGGCCAAAGCTTGTAAATTAATGCCGGTGGGGGGGACAGGATTAGACCAATTGAGGCCCACTCCGATGACTGCTTGGGGGATGTTTTGACCCTGAATACGGGTTTCTAGGTTAATTCCCCCTAGTTTGCGCCCTAATAATACCAAATCATTCGGCCATTTGATTTTAACAGGTATTTCTTGACAATTGAGGTGATGAGCGATGCCCCAAACTGTAGCGAGAACGAGATGGGCAGATTTATCCACCTCTAAATCCAGATTTAACGCCAAAGATAAATATAATCCTCCCGGTTCAGAAATCCACTCCCGTCCCCATTGTCCCCTCCCGGCACTTTGTTGACTAGCAGTCACCACAAAAGGCGGATTTTCCCCTGACTCTAATAATTGCCACGCTTTAGTATTAGTGGAAGGTAATCGCTCAAAGTGATGGATTTTGGTCATAAATTGGAAGTGGGGAGTATTTTCAGCGATCAGTAAACAGCAAACAGTAATCAGTGACCTGATACTAAATCCGTTGAGTATAGGCTACATATCAGGACAGGCACTCATGCAAGAGGCAAAAGGCAAAAGAGGGAATAGATAATCAGTTTTTAATAACCGGATTGAGTATGAAAACTGACATCTGATCACTGATAACTGAATCACTGATAACTGATCACTGATAACTGATCACTGACCAAAAGCTTGGATTGAATGATCAAGTGGCAAGTAATACTAAATCCCTTGAGTATAGGCTACATATCAGGACAGGCACTCATGCAAGAGGCAAAAGGCAAAAGAGGGAATAGATAATCAGTTTTTAATAACCGGATTGAGTATGAAAACTCACATCTGATCACTGATAACTGAATCACTGATAACTGATAACTGATCACTGATAACTGATAACTGGTCACTGATAACTGATCACTGATCACTGATAACTGATTAGGTGCAAGGAAGAGAACGCAGGTACTCACTGAGGTGGGAACGTAAACCGATGCCATGGAAAAGCGGGCCACGACTGCCTAATTCAACAATACTGACAGCGGCCACGGGCATTTCAAATCGATCGCGATAACGGCCCACATCGATGCCCATCAGACTACAGAGCATGATCCGGATGGTGGCCTTGTGGGAAACGATCAGGATATTGCCATCACTGTGGGTGTGTTCGATTTCTTCCAAAACGGCTGCGGAACGACGGGCGATATCGATCCCCCTTTCCCCGTTGGGGGGAGCATTCCAAGCCGGATCCGTCAACCAGCGTACATAGAGATCATGATATTGACGATCGATATCGTTGGGGTGCATACCTTCCCAAAGACCATAACCGATCTCTTGTAATCCCTGGCGGATTTCTAATTTCAGTCCCACCGCTTCACAGAGGGGTTTAGCGGTTTGAATAGCTCTTTGGAGGGGACTGACATAGGCCGCGCGCCAAGGTAAAGAACGATAGACATCGGCGAATTCCTCGGCCATTTCGATGCCTTCGGCAGTCAAACCGGGGTCATTTTCTGGAGTACCACAGTATCCTCCCGTTTTGCTATAGGCTGTTTGTCCGTGTCGTAGAAAATATAACATCAAGCACATAGTTTTTCAGGAGACCAAATCCGGGGCTTCCCTGGTTACTGTTGACTGGTTAGGTTCCCGCTCGCGAGCGTAGGTCATTGCGGAGGTGAGAGCGATCACCCATAACTTGAAAGAGGGGACCGTGTTCGGCTAATTCGACGATCGTCACCGAGGCCACGGGCATGGCAATTCGATCGCGATAACGGCCGATATCAATGCCTAAAAGAGAACATAACATGATTCGGATCGTTGCTTTATGGGAAACGATCAAAATATGGCCATCATCGTGATTATGGTCGATTTCCTCTAATACTTCCGAACTGCGGCGAGCGATATCGATGCCTTTTTCGCCCCCTGTGGGAGAATTCCAGCCCGGATCTGCTAACCAGCGCACATAATCATCATGAAACTCCCGATTAACCTCGGCTGCGGTTTTTCCCTCCCATTGGCCGTAGGCAATCTCTTTTAATCCTTCCCGTTTGTGGATGGGAATACCTAAGAGATCGCTTAAAGGGGTGGCTGTGGCCATGGTGCGTTTGAGGGGACTAGAATAGATGCCTGTCCAAGGCACATCTCGATAGACAAGAGCGAAATCCTTGGCCATTTCATCGCCGGCCGGGGTTAGTTGCAAGTCTAATCGACCGCAAAAACTACCCGCTTGACTGGCTGTGGTTTCGCCATGACGCAAAAAGTAAAGTTTTAGACTCATCTTTTGGGTGCATCTCAATATTTGTGACTCTCTCCCACTTATACTGATAAGCAGAAGTTATTAAAAGAGGGCGAAGGCAATTCGCCGCGACAATCATCCTTTTTACCTTTTGTTTCTCGGTAATTCTCTAAATTACCACTATATTTGGGACACCTCGAATAAAAGATTTTGGGCTCTTCGGTTTGTGTTATGCAATGGACTGGGGTTATAGGGGATGTAACCCTTATGTAGAAAGGCATTTGGCGATTTTTGTCAATTGTTTTTGATCTAAAGCGAGCTCATCAATTAAGTCTCTTGCCAGATAAGGATAAGGATTTAGTCAATTTATGCCCCCCTATCGAACCATACCAAGTAACGAAGAGCCAGATTTTGTTAAGAAAGTGTTGGTCGGGGAAATCTCCTTTATATACAGTGGTGAAGAGGGAATAATTTTAAATAACTAATACTAAGTCCCTCTTTGCCACTGTATCAGTCAGTTCAAGTCCTGTAACTTGTCTTGGTTCTCTTCTGTCCCTGACTGGCGTTTTTTGACTCTCCCCTGTCTTTTTACCATTTTCGTCGGCTCCTAAGGACTCTCCCCTCTAGTCAAAGGTTTTTTTGCTCCCTATGTCTCTGGTTTTTATAAAATCTTTCGATTTTTCGAGATGCCCAACATTTAGACTAAGGCTAATTATAATACATGGGTAGCAGAGGCTAAGTCTGGGTACTCGCGGTGCGGGGCGGTACTATAGCGCGTTTTTTGCCCCATTTAGAAATCTTTGTCAAGGACAATTTAGACCAAATTAGATGAGCTTACCCGGCACTCATAAATAATAACTATATGATTGCTGTGCTGAGAGCCTTTTGTCAAGCCTAATTGAGAGGCTCTTACCCTATCCCTACTGCCATGTTTCGTTATTCCTTAAATTGTTCAGATGTGTACTCATCGCTGTATTTGGCTCTCCCTCTCTTGACGACAGATAAACTAAAAATTTAGTACAAACCTGATAATATTTTTGTTGGTATAAATCTCTAAAAGCTTCTGATAAAATACTTTTGTCAGCCAAATTATTATCTAATAAAATGTATATTTTCTCCCAGAAATTACAGATTATTCTCAGGTCAAACCTGATCTGAGTTTTTGCTGGAATTACAGTATTCATTTCTCGTAGAATACTGTCTTCAACAACTCTTCTCACTTCACCCTCTATTTGTGTCAATTCTGTCCTAATATTGGCTCTCAAAGCTTCTCTAATAGCTTTCTTCAATAGCTCTTCCCATAACCTCTGAGACGCCTGGAGCGTCGTTTCTAACAGCGATTCTAATATCATCTTGGGTAGGTGAATTAGGGCCGTTTGGAATAGCGGCCATGATGGCTGAAATGGCATGGGCGGTAGTGTTTATTTGATGAACGAAATCCGAAGTTTCTCTTCTAGGAGTTTGTAATTCGGTAGAGTCCCATTTGTTTATAGCGGTTCTCACACCTGTGTGGCACAGTTAAACCTTTGCTAATTAAGCTTTTCAACATCGATAATGTACCTCTTGCGAACAGGAAACGCTATATATATTCTAATGCCTTTTCAATTTTCGCTGTTTTGATTGATTCTTGTGTTGCTTCAACAGATTTTAATGAAGCATAAAATCCTCCCATAATACCCAAAAAAACTGGCAAGATTAAGCCTAAATATTCAAAAAAATTGTCAAAAAATATCAAAACCCCACCCACACTAGCTAGACATAGTAAAACAAATAAAATGATCATAGATGGTATTTGATGTTGTATAAACCAATCTTGTTGGTTCATCCATGTAAAATAGAAAACTAAAAGAAAAAGTAGCCCTGCTCCTTCCAATATTAATCCTACCCTTAATTTACAATTACTTTCTTGCGTTTTCTTGGCATGATTTTTAATAGCTAAGTCAATTATGTTGGTTAGCTCATTATTTTGCTGTATTTTACTGTTGCTGCCGCCCGTATCAAATCTTGGTAATATATCTTTCCATTTCACAGAATTGTTTTCCACCACGGCTACTTTATCGCTCTCATTTAGCGTGATAAGAATATAAGGAATCCCCAGAGTTTTATCTTGAGAATTGAAGATAAAAACATCAGTCCTTAAAGAGCCATTTTCAGCAATCTTTTCAAGCCTTTTCCCAATTATTTCTGCTCGCCCCTTATCCGACACACAGAATACTGGTTGATCTCCTAGCTTGACAAGCTCTAGATTGTCAGGGCAAGAGTTATCCAAAGAATAAGTTAATGGCTGGACTAGAACAATCAAAAATACTGATAAGACCAAAATTATAAAGATGTACCACCGCTTTTTCATAAACTCCTCCGAAATGTTGAAAATCCTGCTCTGTGGAAGATTATTAACCACTATTCGCTGCTCGATTTTTATTAAAAAGGCTTCGGTGAGACAATCTTAGCCGTAACCGTCGCCACCGCGTACTGTTCTCTAAGAACAGCGATCACCACCTCAACCCGTAAATACTCCACCCCCACCGCCGCCCCCGACAAACTTGCCGTCTGATCTTGGTGGGGAAAAGCGGACGCAGTGCTTTTTCATCTACAGAATCTTCTATCGAGAAACCATGCCAAAAGGATCTGATTATTTGCCTCTTATTCACCTATCCTTACTCTATCTCGGATAATCTCAACGAATGAGGCTGTTTTCATAAAATTTAATGATTAGCCGACAATGAATCGCCGATAGCTGATAGCAGGCGTTGGGTTTCATACTTCAACCCAACCTACGTTCATCTTATATTTAATTCCACCCACCCACTTAGGGACTTCCAGAGAATAAAATACCCAACAAAAAAATAGAAAAGTGTTTTTTTGAAAAAGTAATTATTTTTGTCTAGGAAAACAAAGAGTCTCCCATTACAACCTATTTTTC
>NZ_JACJQV010000119.1 GCF_014696875.1 Microcystis wesenbergii FACHB-1317
ATATTAGCTATGTACACTGGTTCCGGAGGATTGTCTATTCAATTTAAAATTTGATGTTATAGGGGTATTATGCTTGTCAATGTAAAGTTTTATTACAGGATTCAACGTTTCTGGTATCAGGTAATATCGTTGCTGCTAACTGGACCATTCAACCTGCCCAGACACAGACAACCCCGGAACCAGGCACCCTTTTAGGCTTATTAGCGGTGGGTTCTCTGGGTGTATTGGCTCGCAAACGGCAATAAATGACCAATTCTGCTGTAAGGAAGGTTTAAAAGCCTTCCTTTTTGGTTAGGGGGGCGGTATAGTGTTATCTCCCTTTTTGTATAGCTCTAACCTGTTTAACCTCTAATTCTAAGGCGGATGCGACTTGCTCAACGCTTAACCCTAAGGCTAACAAACGAGGGACCGCCTCTAATGCTTTGTTTAGTCTGCCTTGCTCGCGACCTTCCTCACGACCTTCCTGACGACCTTCCTGACGCGCTTCCTCGCGCACATCTTGAAAATACTGAGTTTGTTTTAATTCATCTAAACTAAACATAGTTTCTATCTCCCGACGATTGAGAAGTGGTAACTTATAAACGAGAATCGTCTCTATTAATTGTAAGAGTTCTTGGGGTTTTTGGTCGGGGGTTAATTCTTCCCGCACTCTTTGGATTAATTTTCGGGTGCTATCAATCGCTTTTGCTTTAGATAGGGTGATTAATTGGACTGTGGCTAAACCAATGGAAGTTTGAGGAGTGTTTTCTAATTCATTCAGATAAATCCGTCTCACTCGCTCGCAGTTGAGAAGTTCCCGATAGCGTTGAACTTTATCGGTTTCTACTTGAGGGTTAGGATAGTGGGACTTAGACAAAAAACAAATCGATAAAAGCCTCAACTCCAATCCCCGCTTGGGATTTACTTCGAGAAGCCCAAAATCGCTGAAACCCAGATAGATCAAGGAAAATCATAAATTGAGGTTAACCCTTTGTCCCGTAATGGTTTGAGCCTTTTTTGCTGCCCGAAAATGCCTAAGTCCCAATAGACAATCACACCCCGCCAATCATTGGTTAAGTCAGTTTTACTGAGATATAAAAATATTTCGGTGAAAAAGCGCTGATAAAAAGCCTCATCTTCTTGAAATTGCACCTCATACTAAATCCGTTGAGTAACGCACAGAAAACGGGTTTCTCCGAGAAACCCGTTTTCTACTCATGCCTTGGCTTCGCTGATAGGGAGTTGAATTAATTCAAAGAAGATAGAGGGGAATGATTGAAAGAGTTGATAAAAAATCGTGTCAGTTTTCATGCTTTTATTTCTGAACTTCCCCCTAGTAATATACTAGCTATGGCTAAAAGTCTTACAGAGCCTGAGTTAAAATTTAATTTTTTAGTATTTCTGTATGGAGGAAGTCCGAGAATACTGACTCCTAACGACCGACTCCTAACCCCCAAAGTTTTTCAGCAGACCCTAATCATATATTGGCCTCAAAAACGGGACAATAGCCTTCGGGAACCACTTTAAAACCGTAGAGGGGAGAAGCGGGATTCCAACAGCGCTGACTTTTGTAGTGGACACAGACACGACAGCAATCCATCTCCTCTAAAGCTTTGGTGATGCGATTGGGACTCTCGCTTAATAACTCCCGTTGGGAGACTCCCCGCAATAATAATTCTTCCCCTTGCCAGCGCGCTTCCACCAGTCCCGTATCGGCGAAATTACTCCACCGGGGATCCCGGGTGATCGGCTCTGGTAAAGTGATAGTGACGATCGAATCCGATTCATTTAATTCTCCCTCATAGTGACTGGGGGCCGGGGGTGTCGGTTGCAGAAAGCGATCGCCGATAGGCAATTCCACCAGGGTTCCCACGGCCGGAGAATGGAGTTGATAACGGCTTTGTAATTCTTCTAAACTGGTCAAATCCGCTAGATATAGGGGCGAGCCATGGACGAACATGATATGCTGTGGTCGCAGGTTATGGATCAGTTGGGTGGTGTTGCGACTATCGCTATGTTCGGCCAGTAGATAGGTTTCTTGGCTAATTAATCCCGAACGCTGTGCCGCTTTTAATCGGGGATTCTCCAGGTTGATATCGTGCAGGTGTTGGGGAACTAACATTAACCAAGGTTTATCCCCTTGCAGATATTTACTCACCTCCTCTAGGCGATCAATTAGTAAAATTATCGGAGTGGTTCCCCCTAGAGGTGTCGGTTTTTCTGGCAACCTTCGCAACCGGGGACAGATGCGCTCATCCCAAAATAAGGGCTGATGTTTGGCAAAATTCTGGACAGATGCGGGAAATTGTGGTAAAATTTCTAGATAGGCATCGCAAGCTTTAGCGATCTTGCCTCCAACCCAGATATCAATGTCGCGGCCCGTGAATTGGTGGTGCGATCGCAGTAATTTTAAAATTTCTTGACCCAATCCCAAAGCGGGGACGGGTAGTAGGACATTTTGCCCCTCAGCGATCGCATGATAGATGCGATTCATCAACTGTTTTTCCTGCTGTCGTCGGTGGGGATGGCGTTCTGTGCCGTAACTGCCTTCAATAATCAGCACATCGGGGGATATTCCCCGCAGCAGATCGATCGATAATCCTTCCACCAGTTGAAAATTAGACAGGGAAAAATCGCCGGTATAGAGGACCTTATAGGTGCGTTTGGGGGTTTTGTAGGTGAAGAGAACCACGGCGGCCCCAGGTAGGTGGCCAGCCGGAAAAATCTCGACGGTGAGATCATCAAAGAGAGCGATCGGCGATCGCCATGGCCAACCCTGACAGAAACTGCCGATTTCCTCGACAGAATCGGGCCATTGTAGGGGCAGCAGTTGTACTGTCACCTCACTGGCATAAACTGGCAATTGGGGATAGGTCTGATGGAGAGCCATTAACCCACGGATGTGATCGCTGTGGGCATGACTACAGAACACCAGATCCACGGGGGGTTTTTTATTTTGGGTCAGGGGTTGCATATCGGCCAAACCGCAATCTAAAAGTAGGCGATAGGGACCGATTGTCAGTAGGAGACAAACCCCTTCCGATGTGTGACCGACACCAAAAGGTAAACAGGATAAAAGGGATTTCGACCCCCAGACAGCAGTAGAGCGTTGAACCATGGCAACCCTGATTATGATGACTGGTTAGTGAGCGGAACCGTTGCCATCGTAGTTATCACTATCATAAAAACCGTTGCGAGTGCCGAAAAAGAGACAAGAGACGGTGAATACAGCCGTTAGTGCCAACAAGATTAATTTGATGTCCATATAATTAGTGCAACTCCTCAGAGGGTAATCTCCCCTCATACTAACCCAACTTTTTCGGTTGTTAGCAGCTAGGTTTCGGATTTGTCCCTGGGCGCTCAACCTCTTTTAATAATTAAACTTGCCAGTAATTTGTGATGATTTCATCAAAAACTACTGATAATTGTTGAAAAAAATAGCATTTTTTGTCATAATAGTCAAGAAAATTTCATAAAAATTTAGCCTGACTTTAAATGCTCCTTTTCTCAAGTGCGACGTAATGATACTAAATCCGTTGAGTATATGCTACATATCAAGACAGGCAATAGGCAAAAGGGGGAATAAATAATCACTCTTTAATAACTGGATTTAGTATTAGACATGAGGCAAAAGCAAACAAGTTATTCATTTTGACTCAGATTAGCTCAACTCAATTATAGTGAAATTTTACTAGGAGTTTTCGATTAGAGTTGAAGGCTATTTAATCAGATTATAAACTTAATTAAGGTTGATTAAAATTAAAGTTTGTTAAACTTGGCTAAGTCATTGGTCTTTTCAAGAAGAGGATAACGAATTGCTGTTTGATCGACTAGACTAGATAAATACTCATAAGTGTGACGAAGTTCATAGGCATTATCATCACTTTTTGCTTGGTTACACTGCCAGCATACCAGTTGTAAATTGTCAAAATCAAACATTTTTTCGGGACAGCGGACTTTATTAATTATATGATCGATGGTGACATAATTGGGGTGAAAAAATATCCGATTAATTTGATTAATAACTTTTTCCCCTTGATAATTATTATATTCGTAACCCCTCTTGATAGCTTCTGACTGAGAAGAAGTTTTAAATTCTTCGCCATGTTTCATCTTTTTACCACAAAAAGGACAGGGTTTTTCTTTGGCCATTGTTCGATATTGATTCGGGCTAATTAATCCTTTTTGGGGATGTTCGATAACTGCTAGATGTTGATTAGCATTCCAGATTTCTGCAATTTCATCGGAGCTATATAATTGAGACAACTTTGATTTTGATATTTTAGTCATGGCAGTACATAATAATCATAACAAAGGATATTTATCCAAAGCTTTATCTGCTATTTTATGCAAATTTTTCGAGACTTTTTCTAACTCTTTTTTTCCTTCTTCAGACATTTTTTGGGCTTTTTCAGACTCAATAATGGCTAAATCAATGGCTTTGGCGAGATTTCCTTTATTTAATTCATGCTCAAATAAACTGACAACTTTATAAGTATTATTTTTAAAATCCTGAAGAAGCTCCCAAGAGCTTTTAACCTTTCCCCAGCCGCTATTATAATAGCCCTTTTTTCTCGCTTGTCTTTGTTGCTCTAGGGAAAGGCCATGAAATACTTCACTATTTCTTTTTTGCCATTGGCGATAGCTCATTTCTTCTAGTAGTAAATTCATTGCTTCAGTTCCTGTTCATCTGCAAAGTAACGAGTGATTTCTTGCCACTTTTTATCGCCATAGTTATTAATAATATATTTTTTAATATCCCCCAGTTGTCTTCGTAGTTTATCATTAGTTTTTTCCAGAGATTCAACTGTAGAGATGGCTCGATCTTTTGGCTCTTCGGGACTTGGTATGGTTCGATACGGGGGCATAAATCGACTCAATCCTTATCTGGCAAGGGATTTAATTGATTAGTTCGCTCCAGATCGCAAACAATTGACAAAAATTGCGGCAATGTCTGTCTCTATAAAGGTTTCATTCCTTATAACCCCGTCCATTGCATAAGACAAACCGAAAAACCGATCTTTTATTTGTGTAATCCCATCCTGTTGTTCCTGAATAATATTTTTTAGATCGCTCACCGCTAGATTATAACTGTCTTTATGAACTAATTCCTTTTCCAGTAAAGCCTGTTGACGTTCTTGGCCAGTTTTAGATAGACTAGCCTTTAACCATTGACCTAAACGATAAATCTCAGATTGATCAAAGTCTAATAAATCTTGACGTAACTGCTCTAACTTGCGTAGCAACTCATTAACTTTTTCTTGCCAGTAACTGACTTCTTGTTTAAGCTCAACATTCTCGTTGGATAAATTCTGATTACTTTTTCCTAACTGTTCAATTTTGCCCTCGTGTCTGGATATTTGCAAGGACTGATTTGAATTAACTTTGGCTCTCTCATTGCGTTCTTGTATAATAATCTGGAACAATTCCGCCGCTACAGGATCATCAAGATGTTCTACAATCCATTCTAGATGACGTGCTTTTAACCTATCGCTCAAATAGCCCTTAATTTCTATATGTTGTTCTTTCAATAGGGCTAGATTAGATTTAATGGTCATGACCGTAATTCTGACTTTAGTAAACTATCCATAGTTATTTTAGTACAAGTATAAGCTTTTGGAAAAAAGCAATCTTATCGGTCATGGTAGTTTTGCCTGTCTCTGGGAATTAACTCGGACTGACTAAAGAAACAAAAGAAAATGGAAATTTTGCCGATCTAGGGCTGGCCTTTGCTATAAGTGAGCTATATAGCGCCTCCTTGGCTAGTGAGGAAATTCTCAAACGCTAAAGCTGAGAGCTTACCGCTATAACTAAGCACACGAATCACCCAGACAGAGAAAATATCATGCGTATCGCTCACGATGTCACCGAATTGGTTGGCCGCACACCTTTAGTACAATTGAATCGGATTCCCCAAGCGGAGGGCTGTCTTGGCCGAATTGTGATGAAATTAGAAGGGATGAATCCCGCTGCTTCCGTCAAAGACCGCATTGGCACTCACATGATTAATAGCGCCGAAAAAGCGGGTTTAATCAATCCAGAAACCACGGTTTTAGTGGAACCCACTTCTGGCAATACGGGAATTGCTCTAGCGATGACTGCGGCAGCTAAGGGTTATCGCTTAATTTTAACTATGCCGGAAACGATGAGTTTAGAGCGCCGGGCGATGTTAAAAGCCTACGGTGCTACCCTAGAACTTACCCCCGGCTCCCAAGGCATGAAAGGGGCAATTTTACGCGCTCAGGAAATCGTCGATAGTATCCCCGGCGCTTATATGTTGCAACAATTTCGCAACCCTTCTAACCCGGAAATTCACCGTCTCACCACTGCTGAGGAAATTTGGCAAGATACGGAGGGACAGGTAGATTTTATTGTTGCGGGTGTGGGTACTGGAGGCACGATTACGGGAGTCGCTGAAGTGATTAAATCTCGTAAACCTAGTTTTCAAGTAGTCGCGGTGGAACCTTTCAATAGTCCGGTGATTTCTGGTGGTAATCCCGGTCCCCATAAAATTCAAGGTATCGGTGCGGGTTTTATTCCGGAAGTTTTACGCACAGATCTGATTGATGAGGTAATTACTGTCAGTGATGAGGAAGCTTTTCAATTTGGTCGTCGTCTGGCAAAAGAGGAAGGGTTGCTTTCGGGGATTTCTTCCGGTGCCAATCTTTGCGCGGCGATTCAACTAGCCCAACGACCGGAAAATGAGGGTAAATTAATTGTGGTGATTCAGCCTAGTTTCGGGGAACGTTATCTGAGTACACTGATGTTCCAAAATATCGAGGAGCGCGAGTTAACTTTGGTGTAAAAAAATATCGTCTTCAGCCTCTAGCGGTCAACATTTAGCCTTAGCTTTAACTATAGCAGTTATCTTCTTGGTGGGGTAGGATTCAGTTATCAGTTATCATACTAAATCCAGTTATTAAAAACTGATTATTTATTCTCCCTTTTGCCTCTCCTCATAAGTAGCCTATACTTAACGGATTTATTATCAGATGTGAGTTTTCAGTTCACTGATTACTGTTTACTGTTCACTGATTTGAGGCTGGATTTTCTCACCTGTAGGGGTATTTGTAAAGGTTGCGGTTTGATTGCTTCTTTGCCGGCAAAATTATCCAATAAAGCCGATCGCACTTGTGCATCGGTTTCTCGCGAGAGAAGATAACGGAAGTATTCTTGGCATTGTTCTCGACGACTGGGGGAAAGTTGCATTTCACTTAAACGTCGGACTGCCATTAAGCGCATTAAGGGATCATTGACGGTTAATTTTTCTAACCAGCGATCAAAGTTTTTGGACTCATTTTGACCGCGATGGTCGAGAAAATGCCATCCTAGCAGGATTAAAGTCAAAACCGTGCCAATTCCTTGCAAAATTGAGGCCAGGGCCAACCAGCGATTTTCGGCATAGGTCCAAATGGCGACAGCGAGATAGGTGGCTAAACTGCCCAAACCGCCACAGACTACCGCTAAAGTTAACTTACCGCTATCGGCACTGAAAAAAGCACGCCCCCACAGCCACAGCGATGGCCAGTTTTGACCCTGGAGATGGTAAACTCCAATCATCGCCCCCACTCCGGTTAAAGTGGCCAAAACTAACTGCCAATTCCACGCCCAGAGGATCAAAAAACTAGCACAAGCTGCCGCCCATGTCAAGAATTGACGGGTTTTTTTTGCTGCGAGAGTTTTGATGACTCGACGCTGCAGAGCGGGAGAAAAATAGCGAGGAAGGCGGAATACTGAAGACACGGGAAGTTTTTCACTGAGGGTTTGATGATCACTATAGCCTGTTCTCAGGCAGACAGATCATTTTTCTTGGTAAAAATCCTCGTGGGAAAAGAGCGCAGTGCTAGGGTGGGCTAAAATTGCGATCGAGAATCGGCTAAAGTTCAGATTGGCGAGCTAAAGTGTTAAGTACCTAAGCAAAATTAATTACACACATCTAACCCCGCTCTTGCCTCTTGCCTCTTGCCTATCTTCACTAGGAAATTAATTTTGCACGACTACTTAAGATGGTTTGCAATCAAACTCAACTTTTTTTATTAATAAATAGCTCAACAATATTCTGTAAACTTATATACAGAAACCTAAAGAAATATATTAATTTACCGTCTTTAGGGCAGCAAGCTCTGATAGACGATCTAGAGTAGTAAGTATAAATACCGCACATAATTTTACCTAGTCACGCCAGCTATCTAACTCATCTATAGCGGTTCTCGCATCTGTGCGGCACACTTAAACCTTTGCTGATTAAGCTGTTCACAATCGTGAATGTACCTCTTGTGAATCAGAAACGCTATATATCATTTCCGAACAGAGTTGAAACGTCCTTTGTTACGTTCTGAGAGGCAAAAAAATGACTACTCAACTACAACAAAAAGCCGAACTTGAAATCGTCACCTTGAACCCTGTTTACGGAGTTAACTATAACAAGGGTTACATCGGTTTTACCTATGACGGAACACATCCAGTCGGTCGAGGAATTGCTTATTTTACTAAGTGGGATAAAATGAGCAATATTTATGCTACTCACGCTCTCATCGTCACGGGGGAAAATACCTGTATTGAAGCGAATGCTGGCACGAATATGGTAGAAGAAAATCCTCTACAACCCTATTTTGAACCTTCTAATTGCCAAATTTTCTTCCGCAAACCCAAAGATTTAACTGATGAGATTGCAGAGCGTATTGTTGAGATTCTCAAACCAGAAGTAGGTAAAAAATATGACTATAAACTAATCCTAGCTCATGCCTTTTCTGGAAGTTTACCCGGTCAGATACTCAATCTTTTATCACGGCAAAAAATCAAAAAATTACTGTCTGAAGCTCTCAACTGTCCTGATAAATGGATTTGTAGTGAGTTAGCAGCTTACGCTTTAGATGAGCAACCTGAATACCGAGATATCGGAGTTCTGATCAATCCTAATTCTACCATTAATCCTCAAAAATTATTTGAAGATGATCTGATTTTTCAGGCGTGGGAAAATCAGGTTGCGGCAAAGTTTAAAGATTTAATCACCGGGACAACAGTAATTGCTTAGATGTATTACCTGCATTATTGATGCTATCAGGAGAATATCAAATGACCACGACAACTATTGCTAGAGTTCCTCTTCACGAACCAGGAAAATTACTTGATCCCTATATCAAGGACAATGATGCTTTAATTGCTCCTGCGGAGGATTTTACTATCTCGATCAATACAATTTCACTGCAACTATACACTAAATACAAAGGTGATTATTTAGCAGGACAGTGGGATAATAACTATTTCGCTCTTGTCAGTCAGATAGGATTAGGAGATCAAGAAACCCCTATTTTAAAGGTTCACTATCTTAATCACATTTCTGGAATGACTTTAGATGTAACAGACATTTGGGCTGAAAATGTTGCTGTCATTGAAGACTTTCAAAAAGATGAAAAATCTCAGCGATTGTATTTATCGTTTAGTAGTTTTTGTCAAGGATTAGGACGTTCTACCTTAGAACAAGTTACCAAGTCATTGCAGCAAGTTGTGGGAACTGTAGGGGCGGCTTTTCCTAGTTTAATACCTTATACAACAGTGGGAAGTACAGCCTTACAGGGCATTAATAATATTCTAGCAACTGTTGTTGAAGCTAGATTTCAACCCCAAGTAAAAACATCAACTTTTGGTCTTTATCCTGCTAACGTTGAGCAAAGACCTGTGATTGGAGAAGCTCCCTTACAAACAGGAGCTTATGCCTTTTTCTTTGAACCCGTTGAGATAGAAACCTTGAAAATGGGATCGAATGGGATTGTGACTTCAACTAATAATAAACCCGTGAGTCCTTATATTGTAGTTAACATCAAAAAAGGGATTACTTTAGCCCCCAGCCAAATCGAGAAAAACTTAGCTACTGAAGTATTGGAAGCTTACCACAGAACTACTAACTATCCTTTAACCCCTTCTAATACCGTGATTCCCTACTTCAATGCCTTAGAAGAATTGGGTAAAACTATTCGTTTAGCTAGTTCTACTAAGCGGTATTTTGAGTTAAAACAAAAGGGCGATCACCTCACTGAAGCGGAAGCAAAACGTCTAGAGATTCTCTTGGCTTACTTAAAGGAAAATCTCAAGAATTTTGAGCAGTAATCAATTAATTGGCATTCCCTAACTTTTAGTATTTGGAAACTGTTTAATAATAGGAGGAAATGATTATGATGTTCTCATGGACTGATTATGTGCGTGCCGTTGCTACCACCGAACAAATTCCCACTCGGTATCGCAAATTACGGGTTGTTCAATTAGCACAAGCAATCGTTGAATCTGCACGAGGTACGAGTAAACTTTTTCAAGAAGCGGGAAACCCCGGTGGACTCAAATGGCGAGATAAAATTGACGACAATTACACCGAAAAAATCACCCATCAAATTTGGTTAGTTACCCCTAGCGAACCCAATGGTTGTTATTGGTGTCATTGGAAAACCGCAGAACAGGCTGCAATGGGATATTGGCGGTTTATCGGTCGTCCGAACTCCCCCTATCAGGGATGGGAGGCCTATGATAATGATCCCGAAGGCTATTTACAATATATTTGGGAAAAAGGCTATGCCACCGACCCAAACTATGTCAGTAAGGTCAAAAATGTTTTCCCTGAAGCTCAAAGCTTACTAGATGAATATGGTGGAGAACAACCTCCTCCATCACGGATTTTCAAAGTTGCTATTATGCCAGGACATGGAGGGACAGATTCAGGGGCAGTCAACCATACGCTAAATTTACGGGAAAAAGACTACAACTGGAAAGAAGCAGTTGAAGTTAAGGCCCGTTTAGAAGCGGAGGGCAATTATCAAGTGATTATCTGTCGTCAAGAAAATGAATTAGCTTCCCTTTCCACCTTGCAACAACGAGCTAATGACAGTGGTGCAAATGTTTGTTTGTGTCTGCATCATAATGCTTGTAACCGACAGGCAAAAGGTTGGTGGTTATTCTATGTGAATCGGAGTCCAGAATTTGAGAAATTTATCAAAATCATGGATAAACACTTCCGAGGACTGCCTTTACAAGCACGGGGTTATGAATACGCTGGAACGCCCTTTGCCCATGACTGGTATAGTCGTGTCTGGAATTGTACCCATGCTTGTACCATGCCCACCATCTTGTTTGAAAGTTGCTTTATTGACAATGATGCGGATGCAACTTGGTTGAGGGATGGCGGTTATCAGCAAATTGTTGAGAAAATTTGTGCAGGGGTTAAGGAATATTTAGGAAGTCAACCACCCATCGTTAATCCACCTCAGCCAGAAAAATTCGTTTTTGTCTGTGATGCCAATCCGCCTTTAAATGTGCGGAAAGGTGCAGGAAGTAATTATGATCCTGTGGGGCGTTTAGATAACGGGACACGATTAACGGTTGTAGGTGAAGAGGGAAATTGGCTCAAAATCAGTAAACCGATTGAAGGTTATGTTCATCGTGACTTGACAAAATCTTCCTATTGCGTGTTTGTCAATGACCCAAATCCGCCCTTAAAAGTCCGTTCAGGAGCAGGAACAAACTTTTCAGTGGTGACAGAACTGACTAATGGCACACCCTTAAACGTGATAGGGACGGATGACAATTGGCTTCGCATCGATAAACCTGTGGAAGGTTATGTCTTTACTTCTTTAACTTCCTCGCTGCATCGAGTCTTTGCCGCTGATGCCAATCCTCCCTTAAATGTGCGCTCTGGACCTGGAACTACCTATGAAAAAGTGGGTCAATTAGACAATAACACGGCTTTAACTGTCGTAGATGCTGGTTTGGATAGTCAAGGTGCGAGATGGCTTCGTATTAGTTCACCTTGTTCCGGTTGGGTTCTAGAAAGTTTAACCTCTGATCGCCTGATGGGTTCGGGAATCAACCCTCCTGCTTCTAATCTATCGGAAAGTGAGCAATACGATTATTGTGCCGAGATTATCACCCATAATGGCGGAACATTGCGTAAACGCAACTTAATCTCTTTCCGGAAGGAAACCAGTACAAAAGTCAATGATTGGCATGGTTGTTACGATGATATTACTTACATGATCTGGACAGATGGCGCGGGGAAACACGCTCGTAAATACGCCTCTAACACGGAACCCTCATCTCAGTATGAAGATAGTAATAATCCATTGGCTGATCGCAACAGAATGGGGGTTGATGCAAATGGTGATGGACGACTGGATTTAGGACGTTTACCCGAAGGATATTACAAATATAAAACAGGAACAAGTGCCACCTTGGGTAAAGTATTGTGTCCTACCGCATCAGCCATGGCGGAACGAGATACCAGTCACGATGGCCTATTTCAACCTAATGAACCTCGTGCTTCTGCTGGAACAACGATGTTATTTCATCAAGGTGGAGAAACGAATCCTTTCAGTGCTGGATGTCAGACTATGCCTCCTAATGAATACACCAGATTTTGGAATGATTTAAACAGCAACGGTGATCCTGGTGTTATTGGTTATACCATTGTTCGCTGGTGTTCAATTGCTTAATTCCTTGTCCATTCACGTCAAGTTAAGCAATCACAGATAAAATATTATCTGTATTGACTTAACTTGATTACCAAAAATAGCGGAACTATTGGCTGAAATAGCCAGATAAAAGTCAAGGCAATCAAGATATTCATTTTGTCTTTTAAGAATACGCAGAATTCAAGGAAACTTAAACTTTTTGTTGGGTAGGACAAAATCAGTCTAATGCCTCCTAGTTTTAATAATTATGATCACTTATTTGAGGACTTAATTATGATATCAGTCCCTGAAGAACTCAATCCCAATCAAGGCATACCGGGATGGCTAGAACTCGATGATTTAAGCCTTCATGGAGACATGGTAGCACGCATCCCTAAAGGAGCTTATATCAAAGGAATAATCGGTGGAGAAAAACCTTTTTTTCCCGTCTCTGAAATTCTTGGTACAGCTATCTCTAAACCTGAAGGAGTAAATAGCAATTGTGGATGGGTTGAATTAGAAACTCTGACCTTTCATCGTGACATAGAAGCTGTTGCACCCCTTGCTCCTTATGTGCGGGGAGAGATGGATAAAGACCACAATTTTTATCCCGATAAACCTTATACTATTGTGCGCTCAAATGATTTTATTGGCAATGGAGAAGAAAAGTTTATGACGACTCAAGCTATCGAAGCATTGGTAAATACTGTCATTAAAAAATACCCCATTGATAGTACACAGATAACCGATCCAAGACAAAAATTTACTTTATTAGCTGGATCGAAACTTGAGATTCAACAGTATGACAGGGTGGATCATAATCATTGGAAATTGCTTTTATCTTCCCCTGTCAATGGTTCAGTCATCTGGTTTGCTTATAGTCCTCATGTCAATATCATTCGCCCAAATATTAACCGAAGCACGGTGATTACTTACCAAATCTTAAACGATGACAATGGGAAGCTGAAAGCAACCGCTAAATTAGCCTGTAACTTTTGGAATCGTTTTGTCATTCCTCAGTCTAATATTGTGATCCGACTAGGAACATTTTATAGTCCTGGTTCTGTGATTGCTAGAGCCTATAAACCTTATCAACAAGGCAATACCGTCTATGGCAAGATTGAGTTTAATACTAAGTATCTTGGAACGTTTACTAATTATGGTATTGCTGGCACAATTATTCACGAAATTGGACATACATTGGGATTTGGTTGGGATCAATGGATGAATTTATTTCATCAAAATACGGGTGCTTTTAAACCCGAATCAATCAAGAAGATTCCTGACCTGCAATATATGTTTGTTGAAACCGATTATGGTCCTGGAACTATTTATTCTCACTGGGATGAAGAACGATTTGATCGGGAATTAATGACGGGATTCAAAGATACCTATGAATATGTCTTACCTGTGACGATTAAAGTCATGGCACTTCTCGGTCATGTTATTGCTGAGGAATTAACACAAAAGACGAATTTAGAAACCTTGATTCGTGAGATTGAAGATGTTCTATTCACCATGACAGAAACAGTCCAAGAAATTAACTTTGAATACTATAAAGATACCGAAATATCGGAGGAAATTTACACCGCATTGACCTAAAATTGTCAACATAAATATGGGGGGAGTTATTACTATTTTCCTGAATTAAGCTTCCCCCGATCGAGTGTTTCATAATTTAAGGACTGTTTCTATGAAAATTACCCACCTTTTCAAGCTATTATCAGCACTTAGTTTGGCTCTTCTTCTCGGTTGGCTTTTCCCGATGGCTCATATTAAGGCTGACAATGTATCAACACTGGGAAAATATCCTGTCTGTGAACCATCTGCTGTCGTAAAAGTAACCTGTCCAGAATCAGAAGGAAATTGCCTTTTAGTAGCAGATAATGAACAAAAAGACGCTCTCTTTCTCTATTCTGTGAGTTCTAAGCAATTAGACTCAACTCGTCAAAGTCAGTTAGCCTTAGAGAAAAAAATAAGTGACATTGAAGCGATCGCAAAATTAGATGATAATAAAGTTCTTCTCTTCGGTTCTCACAGTCGTAACAATAAATGTGAGATCAAAGCAAATAGACAACGGTTTGTACAGGCTCAATTGTCGGGAAATCAATTAAAAATTATTGGTGAACTGATCCAAAGTCCTCAAATCGATTCTAAAGTTCTCTTTCAAGGTCTAGATGTGAATTCTAACAAGATTATCAGTGCCGTGAGTCGTGCTATTGATGAGGCGGAAACCAAGGCTAATCAATCATTAGGAGATAAAGTGGCGTGTGAACAAGCCAATGCTTTTAATGCGGAAGGAGCAGTAGCCATTCCTGAGCCTTTATCCCTCGAAAAATTCAAGATTTGGATTGGCTTACGTTCTCCCGTTGTCACATTAGACGCTAAGAATTATGCTGTTTTACTATCAATGGCTAATCTGGATAACTATCAATTCGATGGTGCAACACTTCTAGATTTAGGGGGACGGGGAATCAGAGAAATTACCTTTGATAATAACCAGATTTGGGGAATTGCTGGCGGGCCGAAAGATGGTCAAGATAATTTCGTTTTTTGGAAACTATCGGCTGAGGATCTCAAACCCAATACGATTCTTAAACCTGAAATCCTTCGAGAATTACCCCAGTCATCAGAAGGATTAGCGATCGTTGATGGAACAGCCTATATTTTGATTGATGGCAATAGTGGGGATTCTGGAAATCAGTGTGCAATACCTGCCAAGTTTATGCAATTTACTGTCCCTAATTAGGGTTATGTCCTCAAATTTTGCTAGTTTTGAGACTTAGATAATCCTCTGATATTGAAAAAAAGGAGAATCAATGATGACTACCCAAAAACTGAAAGCTCTAGTCAATACTGTTATCAAACAATCTACCCTAGATAGCAGTCAGATTACTGATCTTACTCAAAAATTTTCCTTGACAGCAGGAGATAAAATTGAGATTAATGATTACAAATCTGCGGACAATAATCACTGGGAATTAGAATTAACAACCCCTGTTAATGAGATAGCGAAATGGTTCGCTTATATTCCCCATGTCGAAATTAAAAGTAATGACCCTGTGGCCAAGATATTACAAGACATTAAGCAGTCTCAATTTAAGGTGTATCATCGACCAACAGAACAAGATGGAGATGGAGTGGGGATTCCCCCTAATGGACAAGACAACCGTTCAGAAAGAATTTGTCCTGTTTACGTTCTTAGTCCGAGAAGACAAACAGATTCTTTAGTTAGACAAATGATTACACTGCTTCCGGTCAAGGATACAGCGTTCATTATTGCAGAACGATTGCTACAATATCCCGAAGATTATCTCCCCACTATTTCTCAATTTGAAAAAGCGGTCATCGTCCAATCTTTTGTTGGTGTCGGTCCTCCTCAACCGGATCCAACTCCTTATCCAGATTGGGCAAAAAAAAGACACGACAAAGAGTTGTGGAGACTCGAACAATCTATCCGTCTATTACAGTCGATGAATCGAAAAATCTCGGCTGTCGTTTGTGCGATGGGAGATTCTCAAAAACATTCATCCAAAGATGTGCGAGAAACAATGCGAACAAGATTAGACAATCTTCTGGATAAGTATAATCTCTCGGCTCTCAAACAGCCAATTACTTGGGGAGCAGATGAATTAGTATCAATGGGAATCGCTCAAACCCTTCCCAAAACTAAAGTGCGTGTCCGCATCTCTAATAAGGAGACTGAAATGTGGTACGACGGGCGACGACCACCCAGAGAACTTGTGACTGAAAAATTACCAGCAGTTGGGTTAGAAGAATCAGAAACTGACTGGGATTTCGAGGTCGCTATCCTAACTCGTCGTCAAAATGGTAGTATTAATGATTATCAGAAAGACGACAGGGAACAAGCCCAGTTAGATGAGCAATTTCTGGCTCAATATAAGAACTATTCTTCCGAGCAGCGCACTAAATTAGTTATCATTGATGGCCGACTTTTTAATGGGGCTTGGAATGCCACTTCTGTGTTACCTTATGATGATTTATTGGCCTTCGGTAGTTGGGGAACATTTGGCAATTGTGTTGGCTCAACTTTGGCGGTGGCAAAAACTCTTTTCTACGCTAAAAATCCCGCCGCTCAAAGACAACTTTATTTAGAAGCCATTGCTCATGATGTTTTTGCTAATGGCTATAAAGAAGTTCAACGACCCGAAGAACCTAAAAGCTTCTGTAATCAGCTAAAAAATCAAACAGGAATCACTTTCAATCATTACGACGGATATGATAATCCTGCTACGGTCAAAAAAGTCTTTGAGGTCTTAAATCGGCACGTTAATGCCAGAATGCAAGAACATTTTGCAGGACTTCCCCTTGTTAATAACCGAGTCTTCCGAATTACCCCGCAATTTTGGCGCACTTTTGAGAGTGAAGTCCACATCTGGCCAAGATTACCAGAGGAAATTCATAAAGTTGGTATCTATCGTACCGATCTGGAAGCGATCGCTTTTAATCCTTCATTGGGTGATCAATTCGTCTAACAGTAAATTTTTCAACAATCTCATAGGAGAAATACCATGACTTCCCTACAAATTATTAGTCCCATCAATGATGCTCGCTTTGAACGTCTAAAACCTGTTACTTTTACAGGCAAAGTCGATCCTGGAATAGTCACTGTAGAACTAAAAGCAGATGACAAATATTCCCTAGGTAATAATCAGGTTAAAGCAGACGGTTCTTGGTCGATTACTTATTCAGGATTTACCAATATCGGTGAGCGCAAAATTACCGCCATCGGTTTTGATCAAGGAAATCAAAAAAAGGCAGAAACCAGTATCTATATTAATGTTGTTTCCGCCACGGATGGACTTGATAAAATTATCCAGATTGCCGCTAATTCCCAAATAGCCCGTTATCACTGGCTCGATCGAGGAGTTGCCCCCAAAGGTTACATTAAAGGCATGGCAGTTATCTACACTAAGGTTTATTGCCAGCTGAAAGCAGGCAATCCCTTTGCCAAAGAAATGGCGAAAGCTAATACAGGAAACTCCGATAAAGATGCCTTAGCACACTACGCTCAGAAATTCCGTGATTTAGGGATGAATAATAGCGTGGCAGGGGTTGATACCCTCAGACATTTATTTGTCTTGCTGATAGGTTTAGGAATGCGGGAAAGTTCTGGAAAATACTGTGAAGGACGTGATCGTTCAGCCAGCAATACCAGTGCTGAAACGGCGGAAGCTGGATTATTTCAAACAAGCTATAATGCCCGCAGTGCTAGTCCATTATTACCACAGTTATTCGAGCAGTATTTAGCCAATTCATCAGGGTTTATCGAAATCTTTAAGGAAGGGGTTACTTGTCCTCCTCAAGACTGGGAAAACTATGGAGAAGGGAAAGGAAAAGAATTTCAACGCTTGTCGAAAGCTTGTCCGGCTTTTGCCGCCGAATTTGCTGCTATTGGCTTAAGAAATCTCCGAAAACATTGGGGGCCAATTAACCGCCTAGAAGCGGAAATTCGTCCTGAAGCTGATGCTATGTTACAGGAGGTTCAGAAGATTGTTGATCAATTGAATCTTTGTTCATTGTTTTAATTATCTTTTTTTCTATCTCTCAAATAAGGGAAAGGAGGGAGTTATGAAACTGTTCAATACTCTAATTGCTGGTGGATTATTAACTATTAGCTTTTTAGTCATTCCTGTGGCAACCAAAGCTCAGAACTTTCAAGAAAAAGTGGCTGAAAACGCTGTTAAAGAATGGCAAAATTTTCATAATCCACCCATTGTTGTCAGAGCTAAAGCAGATACTGAAATACGCAGAGATACAGGAACAGCTGAAAGACCTCTAGAATATGCTCAATGTAACATAGTTAATCGTTACTGGCGCAGTGTACAAACACCCCCTAGAGGTGACTTTTGTAGATTACCTAAAATAGCAGATAAAACCCGAGGCGGTTGGGATAATCATCCTTGGTCAGCCGCTTTTATTTCTTTTATTATGAAACAATCAGGGGCAGGTGATCAGTTTAAATATAGTGTCCGTCACGCTACTTACATCGTTGATGCTGTCAGAAATCGGGACAATCCTCATGCTTCTTTTCGAGGCTATCCCATTGATTGGATTCGTCCATCTGTTGGCGATCTAATCTGTGCGCCGCGAGGAAAAAATGCGGGTTTAACCTATTGGAAGATTATTGATAAAGGAGATTTTGAATCTCATTGTGATATTGTGGTTGCCAAAAATAACAATCAATTAGAAGTCATCGGTGGGAATGTAGGAGATAGTGTGGCAAAAACGATTGTTTCTCTAGACGCTCAGGGACACATCAAAGTCACCAAAGCTGATTTCAGACCTTGGTTTGTGGTTATCAAAAATAATCTCAGATAAGGTGCAACTCTTGAAGTGATGGCAAACTTGAAATCTTTCAGGAGAAAAGGCGATACAAATGGGAGAATCCTGCGCTTTTCCTACCCCACAAAATTTAAACGTATTGTCGCTGGATAAGACTATTATTTCCCAGCGATAGCTCAATGGATTGAGGGAAATATTCCTGCTGCCATTGTCTAGCAATAACATACAGGGGTAAGAACATCCCTTCATGCGATCGCCAGCGGAGAAAATATTATCTTTAACGATCCCAACCAAAACGATAACAGGGGCTATATTAACGACAAAATCAGCGATAAAAGTCCCAATCGCCAAGATTAGGCGATAATAGTCGCCAAAACTCCCTAGCCATGCCGGTCTCATCGAGATGATCTGCATAAAAATTTAAGAATGATCCCCGTCTGGTGATAGACTTTTGACTGTTAAGGAAACAAACTCACTAGATAAATATAGATCAGCTGTAGGGAGGATCATCGAGTGGAAAGTACGCTAGGGTTAGAAATTATCGAAGTGGTCGAACAGGCTGCCATTGCCTCCTCGAAGTGGATGGGTAAAGGCGAAAAAAATACCGCCGATCACGTCGCGGTGGAAGCGATGCGCGAACGGATGAATAAAATCCATATGCGCGGTCGCATCGTTATTGGAGAAGGGGAAAGAGACGAAGCTCCCATGCTCTATATTGGCGAAGAAGTGGGTATCTGTACCCAAGTTGATGCCAAACAATATTGTAATCCCGACGAATTAGTCGAAATCGATATCGCCGTCGATCCCTGCGAAGGCACTAACTTGGTTGCCTACGGTCAAAATGGTTCCATGGCCGTGTTAGCGATCTCCGAAAAAGGTGGATTATTCGCCGCTCCTGATTTTTATATGAAAAAATTAGCCGCTCCCCCGGCAGCTAAAGGTCATGTGGATATTAATAAATCGGCGACGGAAAACCTGAAAGTTCTTTCCGATTGTCTCAATCGTTCGATCGAAGAACTGGTGGTAGTGGTTATGGATCGTCCCCGTCACAAGGAATTAATCCAAGAAATCCGCAACGCCGGGGCCAGAGTTCGTCTGATCAGCGATGGTGACGTATCGGCCGCTATTTCCTGCGCTTTTTCGGGAACTAATATTCATGCTCTCATGGGTATCGGTGCCGCTCCGGAAGGGGTAATCTCGGCGGCGGCTATGCGTTGTCTAGGCGGTCACTTCCAGGGACAATTAATCTATGATCCCGAAGTGGTCAAAACCGGTTTAATCGGCGAAAGCAGAGAGGGTAATATCGCTCGTCTGCAAGAAATGGGCATCACTGATCCCGATCGCGTTTACGGTTGCGAAGAATTAGCCAGTGGCCAAACCGTTCTCTTTGCCGCCTGTGGTATCACCCCCGGCACCCTGATGGAAGGGGTACGCTTCTTCCATGGTGGTGCTCGTACCCAAAGCTTGGTTATCTCCACCCAATCGAAAACCGCTCGCTTTGTCGATACCGTTCACCTGTTCGACCAACCCAAATACATTCAACTGAGATAATTCTCTGACCGGGTGGGGTGGGCATGGCTCACCTCGCCCCCATTGGTAAAAATATATAAAGTTTTTTTTCAAACATCTTTTATTTGCATCCCGATGGGGACTAAATTGCAACAATTAGAGACATAACGCACTGATCTTTATCAATAATTTTTGTAGCCTGAGCAACATTTGTAGGAGAACATAAATGAATATTGCTGTAGTGGGCTTGAGTCACAAGACAGCCCCTGTGGAAATTCGCGAAAAATTGAGTATCCCGGAAGCGAAAATCGAGTCCGCCCTTACCCACCTCAAGGGTTATCCCCACATCCAAGAGGTGGCGATTATCAGCACCTGTAACCGTTTGGAGATCTACGCCGTGGTTACGGATACGGAAAAGGGCGTGGTGGAAATTACCCAGTTTCTCGCTGAAATCGGACATATTCCCCTTAATGTCCTGCGTCGTTATCTGTTTACCCTACTGCATCAGGATGCTGTCCGTCATCTGCTCCGGGTATCCGCCGGTTTAGAAAGTCTTGTCCTCGGGGAAGGGCAAATTCTCGCTCAAGTTAAAAATACCCATAAATTAGCTCAAAAGTACAATACTATTAGTCAATTACTCGATCGCCTGTTTAAACAAGCCATGACTGCCGGTAAACGCGTTCGCACGGAAACCAGCATCGGCACGGGAGCCGTATCGATCAGTTCGGCAGCGGTGGAGTTAGCCCATGCTAAGGTGACAGACCTCAGCAGCAAAAAAATCGCTATTATCGGGGCAGGGAAAATGTCCCGATTATTAGTTACTCATCTTCTGGCTAAGGGTTCTCAGCAAATTGCGATCGTCAATCGCTCCCAAAGACGGGCCCAGGAGTTGGCCCGTGAATTTCCTAACCTACCGCTGCAACTATATGGCTTAGAAGAGATGATGACTACCGTAGCGGCATCGGATATCGTCTTTACCAGTACCGGAGCCACGGAACCAATTTTAACTAAAACTTTATTGACAGAAGTGACGATTACTGCTAAATCGCTGATGTTAATCGATATTTCTGTTCCCCGCAACGTCCACACCGACGTGAAGGAATTGGCACAAGTGCAAGCTTTTAACGTCGATGATCTTAAAGCGGTGGTTGCCGCCAATCAGGAAAGTCGCCGTCAGATGGCCAGGGAAGCAGAGGCACTCCTAGAGCAGGAAGTGGAAGCTTTCGAGCTTTGGTGGCGTTCTTTGGACACTGTACCGACAATTAGCTGTTTAAGAAGCAAAATTGAAGATATTCGCGAACAGGAATTAGAAAAGGCCCTCTCCCGTCTGGGGACGGAATTCGCCGAAAAACACCAAGAAGTTATCGAAGCAATGACCCGCGGTATCGTTAATAAAATCCTTCACGAACCCATGGTACAACTGCGCGCCCAACAGGATATCGAAGCGCGTAAGCGCTGTTTACAATCCCTGCAAATGCTCTTTAATCTCAGTGTCGGAGAAGAATATAGTTAGGGGCCGACAATTGACAAAAATTAAGGGCGATTCTATTGGTCTGTTAAGATGATTTTGAGGGATTGGGGGTGAATAATTTGGCAAGATTCCCCTATCCACAATTTCAAGATTGACAGACCACTAGACGTTTGGCTGTAGAAAGGCGATCTACCCGAGTCGAATATTAGAAAGCCTTCTGCGGTAATTATGCCCAAATTGAGGGGGTGTTTAACTGATGGAAGTGGGATAGTAGGATAGAGGAGGGTGTGGGACCCCAGGCAGCGGTATAATTGATAGTTAGGTGTACCTGGAAGGAGTTCTGTGGTATTGATTCATAACTGCTACTAGATGACCAGATGGCAACGTTCCTTACTGATTCTGCTGATATAGCCAGAGTCTACTACTCTTCGAGATTGAACTTGAAACAGCGTAGTCAGTTGGGTCAGTTCTTGACCCCCGCAACTGTTGCGCGTTTCATGGCAGGACAATTCAACAACCTGTCTGGTCATATTCACCTTCTAGATGCTGGGGCTGGAATTGGAACTTTAACTGCTGCTGTAGTAGAGCGGTTACTGGCAAATCCCGATCAGGTTAGTAGTTGCAGCATTACAGCATATGAAGTCGAACCAGTCTTCTTCCCCTCGCTAAATCAAACCCTCACAGAATGCTGTGCCGCTTTGAACGGAAAAGGAATTCAAGCAGATTATTGCTTGCGGGAGGAGAATTTCATCAAAGCTAGTAGTGAAATGAACTTGCCACTCTTTAAGAAGGTAGTTCCAGGCTTTACTCATGCGATTCTGAATCCACCTTATAAGAAGATTCACAGCCAATCAGCAGAAAAGAAAGTTCTTGCAAGTATTGGGATTGATACTGTAAATCTCTACAGCGCATTTGTTTGGCTTGCCATCGTACAACTTATAGACGATGGCGAAGTGGTTGCGATTACGCCGAGAAGTTTTTGCAATGGCAAGTATTTTCGCCCTTTCCGAAAAGCCTTCCTAGAATATATGAAACTAGATAAAATTCATATATTTGAGAGTAGATCAGCAACCTTCTCAGAAGATGAGGTATTACAGGAAAATATGATTTTTCACGCCCTAAGATCTAAACAAAAACCTAGCACTGTAAAAATAACCAGTAATTCTGAGATGGCATTAGACGAGATTTCAGAATCTAGATATGCTTCCTATGACGAAGTGATTGAGCCGAATGATTCTGAACAGTTTATTCATATTGTTACAAATTATCTCAACAATTCCTTGAGAGTTCAAATGAATAAAATGCCCTGTACATTGGATGAGATAGGCTTAGAAGTTTCCACTGGTCCAGTTGTTGATTTTCGCCTAAAATCGTCTTTAAGAAACCATTTGAGTGATAGAACTGTTCCCCTACTTTATCCAGAATCTGTAAAAGTCAGGAAAGTAGTATTTCCTCCTGATAATCCCCGCAAGCCCATTGCGGTAGAAAAAAATAACGAAACAGAAAAATGGTTAATTGAGCCTGGCTGGTATGTTTTGACAAAACGTTTTTCGTCCAAAGAAGAAAAGCGTCGTGTTGTTGCTGCTGTGTGTTCTCCTATTGGTTCAAAATCTCTAGGTGTCGAAAATCATCTTAATTATTATCATGCTAAAGGCAGAGGAATGCCTCCTGATGTAGCTAAAGGGTTAGCCGCATTTCTTAATTCAACTTTATTTGATAGCTACTTTCGTCAATTTAGTGGACATACACAAGTCAATGCTACCGACCTTCGTAGGGTTAAGTATCCATGTAAAAATGACTTAATCCAAATAGGAGTTCAAGTTGGGGACAATGACTTAAACCAAGAAGAAATCGATCAAGTTGTACATGAAGTTCTATCAATTATGGATGAAGCAAGCGCCGCAGTTCAAGCAAACAAACGAATCGAAGAAGCACTTACAATTCTCAAGGCTATCTCTGCTCCTAGAGAGCAACAGAATGAAAGGTCTGCACTATGCTTACTTGCGTTAGCAGATATTCAACCTGATCAACCCTGGAGCCAAGCTACTGCACCAAAACGCGGAATTACAGAAATGATGGATTGCTTCCGTGATCATTACGGAAAACAATATGCACCAAACACACGCGAAACTGTTCGAAAACAGACAATGCATCAATTTGTGCAGATGGGACTGGTGGTTCAGAATCCAGACAAACCAGACCGACCAATTAATAGCCCTAGGTGGTGCTACCAACTTGATCGGCAAGCGTTATCACTGCTTCAAGTTTATGGCTCTGAGCAGTGGGAAGAAGCTCGTAGAAATTATGCGCTTTCAGTGACTAATTGGTTGCAAGCCAGGAATCGAAATCTGCCCATGATTCCTATAACCTTACCCGATGGTCGGGCGATTCAGCTTTCATCAGGTGGGCAAAATATTTTAATTAAAGACATCTTAGAAAGCTTTTGTCCAAGATTTACGCCAGGGGGCGTAGTTCTATATATTGGCGATGCTGGTGATAAATTTATAATCAACGAAACACAAAAATTCCGAGAAATGGGGATTGAATTAGATCCTCACGGGAAAATGCCTGATCTTGTTATCTATCATAGATACCAAGATTGGCTTGTCCTTATAGAAGCGGTGACGAGTCATGGTCCAGTGAATTTGAAACGCCACAATGAACTAAGGCAACTTTTTCAATTAAGCTGTAAGGGTCTTGTCTTTGTTACTGCTTTTCCCAGTCGTAGGGAAATGACTCGTTATCTTGCTGAAATTTCCTGGGAAACAGAAGTTTGGGTAGCTGATCAGCCCGATCACATGATTCACTTCAATGGAGAGAGATTCCTAGGTCCATATTAGAACCCAGAAAAGCGTTCTTAAAGATATCAGTTGTGAAAGTACACCTAACTTCACCGTTAGGTGGCTTAGGTTTTCTATTGGGACAGTGCTTCTAGGTTATTTTTGATCCTAAATCCTGTTTTGCAAAGCTGATAACAATCAATCATAAGTGACAGTACACGACAGTGCGATCGCTGTAGGGGGCGTTCCCTGATGCAAGTCCTACTGCTCCACCAATAGATTTTTGGGAACGCACCATGCTCATTCATTGAAGCTGTGAGTCTAAGAGTGCGATGTCGAAGCCACTGCCTAACAGTACGTCAATCTTGTCGGGTGCGAAGCATGAAATGTAAAGCACCTTTTGAGTGGAATACTAGAAACCTTCTGCGGTGATTATGCCAATATTGAGGTGATTAAACCCCGCAGTGCGCTATTAAGTTTCATTAAACCTCTTGCATAATTAATTTTTGAGGGTTCAAAAACGGCAAAAATAAGGATTAAATTGCATAAAATCTGCAAATAGACCATTTAATTGATTATTATTCATTCTTAATTCTCCTGACTACTGACGACCGACTCGGCTCTTCTGGTTTCTGTGTGAAAACGAGGTCTATACTGAATAGTTTCTTCGGCGAAATAGTCCTAAAAGTTTTGCCCGATAAGCACTTCACGATTCCATAAGCAAAAATTATCACACAAACCCGACAAGAGCCATGAATCCTGACTCCTGACCCCTGACTCCTAATCCTAACAACAATTTTTGATTTTTACAAGAGATTAGGGGTCGAGAAGGTCGTCACCGACCTCCCCTCCCATTCAGAACCGTGCATGAGACTTTCACCTCACACGGCTCCTAGTTTGATTGTTCCCTTGTTAAGGATACAGCTT
>NZ_JACJQV010000012.1 GCF_014696875.1 Microcystis wesenbergii FACHB-1317
AAAAGCGTTTAAACTCTTCTGGATTCAAATTTTTTACTTTTTCGTAAGTCATTGTTTTTCTGAGTGTTTTACTTTATTTTACATAATCAGTTCCTATTTTTGCAGGAGGTCTATTAATCCAGAGATTGCTGTTAAAGGCCCCCCAATGTTCTCTGGCTGAGGGGTTGACTTTTGCCCTCACCCAAGCTCAGGATCTACAGGAAACTGCCGAAAAACTGGCAGGGGAGAAATTTGATCTCATCCTCTTAAGCTTGGAAATCTCCGTCCCCCCCGGCTTAAATATTCTAGTCAAAACCAGAGAATTAGCCGCTGCTATACCGATAGTGGTTCAAACCACTAGCAATGATGAGAAATTAGTCGTTAAAGCCTTTCAACTGGGTGCTGATGGTTATATTCAGTTAAATAATATCGATAGTAGTCTTTTAGTCTATCAAATTCGTGTAGCGATCGAGCGTCAGCAATATATCCTCAATCTTAAACATCAACAACAGGAAGAAGAATTTCGCGAACTGGAACAGTTAATCAAGGGAGGACAAACTAGCATAACGGCGAAAATGTTCGGTTCTGAGGCAATAAGGCAGAGTATTCCCGATATTTTTCAAGAATTAGTCCAAAATTACGGAGATTTATTAGATTCAGCTTTAGAAGAACAAGCATACAAAGTGGAACATAATCTATCGGAACGACTGCGAAGCTTGGCCGATAAGTTAGGATTCTTAAAAGCTAGTCCTCGCGATGTGGTGGATATTCATACCACCACCCTACGCCAAAAAAATCAGGATGTCACCCTGGCCAAAGCGCAGGCCTACGTTAGCGAAGGTCGTCTTATGGTCTTGGAATTGATGGGTTATCTCGTCTCTTTCTATCGTAAATACTATATCGGTCTCAGCAACATTAAACTGTTCAATAACACGCAATCATGAGTCAATATCTTCTCAAACTCTACATTATGGGTGATTCAAGTAAATCCCAGAGGGCGATCGCCAATATTTTTCGGATCTGTCGCGAGGAGTTATCCGGTCTTTATACGGTAGAAATAATTGATGTTCTCGAACAGCCGCAATTAGCGGAACAGGATAAAATTCTCGTAACTCCTACTTTAGTCAAACAACTTCCCCCACCCCTACAAAGAATTATCGGCGATATGTCCAATACTCAAAAGGTTCTCCTCGGTTTGGATGTTATTCCCAAAGACTCCCATCTCAATTAGGATTCACCTAAAAATTCTTCTGGTTAGGTTTTTCCTCGCTAATAAGTAGGTAGATACCCCCCTTAATAAGCTATCCATTAGTCACATCTTTCTTAACATAAAATTTGACAAAAAGAGAAAAGTGTGCAAGATGGCTCAAGGGGGTTCTATGGGGGAACTAATTTGATGAGATAGTTTCCAAGTCTGGCTGATATCATGTAACCTTCGCAGTCCCAACCAAATAGTTTTAACACCTGGTTCACCGTCGCCTTTTCTACCTAAAAACCCCCCAAGAGAAGCAATCATTCTGACCGCTTCTCGAAAGGAGGGCGGCTTTTCAGGTGGCGGACTCTTTTTATGAATAGTGGCACACAAAGATTGCCATTCATGTTCTTCCAAAAAACTTTCACAACTCTCCTCTCCGTGTAAGCGTGC
>NZ_JACJQV010000120.1 GCF_014696875.1 Microcystis wesenbergii FACHB-1317
TAATGTACCGCAAGTCCTTCGTCATCGCTGTGCTTATCTAAATGGTTGCCTTTTTTAACTTTTTTATTGATCTCATTAAGCATTTCTACTTATTGCAAAGGTGAGATGCTCCCATTATCAACTGCCTTGATGAAAGCTTGTATCCCTAGTCTATCAGCTAGTTAGTGCGAGGCAATCTTCCCCTGTGTATCGCTAGTCAGGGAGAAGAATGTAAAGATTTATTAAATTGTAGCTTTTAATACAGTTGTGGGGGGGAGTGTGTATCCTCATTGTTGTCTGCCTTTAGTGTTGGGTTGGGCTGTCGCTTAACCTGGCTGCGAGGGTGGCGATCGTAATGCTATGGAGGCTGAACAGCTTATCACAAATGATAAAATCTAGCTCTACCACTTCCGCTTTAATCCTGTTAATAAGCTGCCTTATAGTAGGATATGAAAAACCTGCATTTGGATTTATATTTGAGCTAGGTGGAGGAATAAAAGGTGAGTTTACAAATATAAAAAACAGGGCAACTCTTACATTAGAAGGGGGGGCTGTAACAACAGACTTTTCACTAGGTACTCCATACTCACCTCCAGAAAAAGAAGCCACGTTCTGGACTTTTACACTAACAAAACTAAATCTGTTAGCAGATAGGATTGCTGGAGCAACTCCTACCCTTATTAAAGTCTCCGATATAATTGAAATAGCGGGGAACTTTCTACATAAAGTAGCTATTCATGAGGGAGAACAAGACCAAGGCTTACCTCTCAACTTCAATGTAAAAGTCGATGCAGTAAAAGCACCGGGATCTGTAGGAAAAAGCTCTGTTAAAGATACCAGTGCAGACATAAAGGATCATCCCAAAACTGGCATAGACCATGACAGATTAGCTGCCGTATTAAATGCAGATACGGATAGAACACTTACCGCCCCGATACCACCTGCAATACAAGGTACAGAATTTTCTAATATTGAAAAGTGGAAAGCAACAATTATAGCCAATCCTGTTGATGTTCCCGAACCCACTTCCACCCTCTCTCTCCTCGCCCTCGGTACACTCGGAGCAGCATCAACCCTCAAACGCGAACTAAAACCCTCCCAATCCACCGAAAAAGAAACTACAAAAGTCGGCTAAATTGCTCACCAAAAATACAACAAATGCCCCTTCATTCAGTCAGTTGAGTGGGATTATTTTTTTGTGTATTGTTTATTGTCTAAGTACCTAAGCAAAATTAATTACACATTTCGATAAAGCTTTTGCCTCTTGCCTCTTGCCTATCTTCACTAGGAAATTTATTTTGCATGACTACTTATTATTTAATTTTTGCTAACTAATTGACAACAAGAGCGTTTTTTGTGGTAGAATAGTTGGCCTAGTGTAAATATCGTAAAAGTTGAAATGTCTATCACCCATATTAATAATCTTCAAGACCAAATTTTGCAAAGTATTAAGACTTTACCGCTAGAAAAACAGCAAAAAGTCCTTGAATTCGCCCAATCCTTACAAAGAAATTCACATTTTCAGAAATGGGATAATATTTCAGATGCAGAAGCACAAGCCTTACAAAATGAATTTGCTCAAGAGGATATTAGCTTTTCAGAAAGTATTTTACCCGATTATTTATCTCACCTTGAACAAGAGGATAAGAAATAAATGCGAGGCGATATTTATCTAGCTGATTTGAATCCGAGTCGTGGTTCAGAACAAGTCACCAGTCACGAGTAGGGTGCGTTCCCTGATGCCATCCTTGTTACTCCATCGTTTGATCATGGGGAACGCACCATCCTTAAGTTAACCGAGCAGTATTGACGGACCCGTCATCACCCTGGCAATTTGTCGGTCCAACTGTTCTAAATTTTCTGCCGGTTCAAGGCAGCATAACCCTTGACAAATTAACCCAAATGTGCTAAGCGGCAAACTGGCATCGACTCGATACACCGCAGTGGGCAAATAGCGACCTAACAGCGGCTCGATCGAGCTTTCCGGGGCGCGCAGGCAGAAACCGTGACGATAGTGATCGAGAGCAACAAATAAACTGGGGCAAGCCGTGGGGGACTGTTCTAGGATGGTACTAAAAGATTGCAAGGCCTTTTCGGCCCGATCGAGATATTCTAGATTTTCCGTCAATCGCGACAGACGCAATAAATTAGCGATCGCAATTCCGTTAGCCGAAGGGGTGGCATTATCCGTATAACCCCGTTCTCGCACGATCAGATCGAGACTATGATCAGAAGCAGTATTAAAATATCCCCCCTCATCCTCGGCCCAAAACCAGCGATCAAATTCCCCCTGTAGATCGATGGCCGCCTCTAACCAGCCAGTTTCTTGGGGTTTAGCGGTTTGCAAGTCCAGCAAAGCCTTAATAAAATAGGCAAAATCCTCCGATTGGGCCAAAACCGAGGCCTGACCCTGATAATTCAAGCGCTGAAAACGTCCATCTAACCACTGATGCTGGAGAATAAACTCGGCCGCGACCGTAGCCATTTGCCAGTACAAAGGTTCGCTAAAGACGGCAAAAGCCCGGGCTAAACCGGAAATCATCAAACTATTCCAAGC
>NZ_JACJQV010000121.1 GCF_014696875.1 Microcystis wesenbergii FACHB-1317
TTTGCTGTAGAATTAGCGCGGGTGACTTTAATGATTGCCAGAAAGGTGGCGATTGATAAGTTTAATTTGACGGAAGCTTCTTTACCTTTGGATACTTTGGATAGTAATATTATTTGTGCTGATGCTTTGTTTACGGATTGGCAAAAAGCAGACGCAATTATCGGTAATCCTCCATTTTTGGGAGGTAAAAAGTTAAGGACAGAACTAGGAGATGAGTATGCAGAACAAATTTATCAAAAATTTCCTGATGTTCAAGGACAACCTGATTTTTGTGTTTTTTGGTTTAGAAAAGCTGCGGAAAATCTTGGAGAATTAGGAAGAGCCGGTTTAGTTGGTACTAATTCAATATCACAAGTTTCTGGGAGAAAAGCAAGCTTAGATTATGTGGTTAAGCAAGGTGGATTTATACATGAAGCGATTTCAACTCAGCCTTGGTCTGGTGAAGCTAATGTTC
Source organism: Microcystis wesenbergii FACHB-1317 (assembly GCF_014696875.1). Lineage (GTDB taxonomy): Bacteria > Cyanobacteriota > Cyanobacteriia > Cyanobacteriales > Microcystaceae > Microcystis > Microcystis wesenbergii_A. The sequence continues at coordinate 455 of NZ_JACJQV010000121.1, forward strand.
ATGTTAGTATTGTTAATTGGAGTAAAGAAAGACCAAAAGAATTATTTCTAGATAATTTGTCAGTTAATTTATTATCTACTGCATTGAAATCTGAAATATCAGTAGATAATGCTACAAAATTGAATGTCAATAAAAACTTTTCTTTTGAATCTTGTGGTTTAAGAGGAAAAGGTTTTATTGTCACGAAGAAACAAGTGGATCAATGGATATTAGAAGATCCTAAAAATCAAGAAGTTTTAAAACCGATGATTGATGGTAAAAACTTGATTTATCCTTGGGAAGAACTGGATTGGGTAATTGATTTTCAAGGCATGAATATAGAAGAAGCTACAAATTATCAATCCCCCTTTGAAAGAGTTAGAATAGCCGTTAAACCTGAAAGAGATAAAAATCGTCGCGATTCCAGAAAAAAACATTGGTGGCGATTTGGTGAATATGCACCAAAAATGAGACAAGCTATATCTAAATTATCTTGCTATTTTGCCATCCCCAAAATCGCTAAATATATTGTTTTTTCTCCAGTTGATGTGTCCATACTTCCCTGTGAAGCAAATATGGTGATAGCCTCGGATGATTTCTATATTCTGGGAATTCTCAACTCAAGAATACATCGCCTCTGGGTAAAAGCTCAAAGTTCAACTCTTGAAGACAGAACTCGCTATACTAATACAACCTGTTTTGAAACCTTCCCTTTTCCCCAGACACCTTCACAAGAACTTGTCGAAAAAATCCGTCAAACCGCCGGGGAATTACACGAATACCGCAGCCAACAGATGGAGAAAAAACAATGGGGAATCACCAAACTATATAACCAATTTTTTGACGAACCCAGTAGCCAACTGTATCAACTCCATCAGAAATTAGACAAGCTAGTAATGGAAGCATATCACTTCCAAGCTGACGACGACATCTTAGAGAAACTATTAACCTTAAACCTGGAATTAGCAGAAAAAGAGAAACAAGGAGAAACCGTCATCGGTCCCTGGTCTCCTTACTCTTAGTGAGTAACGCACAGAAAACGGGTTTCTCGGAGAAACCCGTTTTCTACTCATGCAAAAGAGATGTCTATTGAAACAATCTGAATTTCCCTGACTCGGTGCATTGGTTTGGTTGGCTTTTCGGTGGTGATTAGTTCATCAGCTTGAATTTGCAGCGCAGCAGCAACATGAAGTGCATCCATCGCCGCTAAACCGTAAGTGCCAGCAATTTCATGAGCATTCTGTATAATTTTTTCTAAGTCAGTTGCCCAGTAATTAACAGCCAGAAAAAATGTTTCGTAAAATTCTATTTCTTCTTGTTGCTTGTTAAAAGTTGCTTTAGGCAATACTTCTAACTGAACAAATCGACTGGAGGCAAACTCCCGATTTTCATCGTTGAGAATTTGATAGGCTTTGATACTGGCTGATTGGATGCCTTGGAAAGCAGTAATCAGTACGCCAGAGTCTATGTAGGCTTTCCTATGACTCACTGCACCCTCCTCGACGTGCAGCAAGTTCTTGTTCTATTTCATCTTCATTGAGCAGTTGCAATCCAGCTGCGATCGCCCGATGTCGAATTTCCCATAACTTTTTGCTTAATGGTGTTTGGGGAATAAATTTAGCTTCTGGTGTTGTTTGTGACTCAGATTTAAGTATTTGAACAAATTGCCAAACTTTTTGTTGCTTTTCTGGGGTCAATTCTCGCCATTGTTCAAGTAGTTCTTCTTCTTTATCCATAAATACCTCGCTCTTAAATTATGAATTGTTTGATTTTAAGCAATGCTCATTAATATAGCGTTTCCTGTTCGCAAGAGGTACATTATCGATGTTGAAAAGCTTAATTAGCAAAGGTTTAACTGTGCCACACAGGTGTGAGAACCGCTATAAAAACCACTCCAGACACAGAGAACACAGAGTGTGATCGCCATTTTGTCGGCTGCATTAAACTGAAGTAAAGCTAACGATATAATCGGATACGGCCCAAGCTGCATAATTAAGAGCCTGACGAATATCTTCTTCTTCTAACTCTGGATAAGCATCTAAGACTTCCTGAATAGATAACTGACTAGCCAAGAGTTTCAGAACAAATCCTACAGTGATACGCATTCCTCGAATCGTTGGCTGTCCAAGACATATTTGTGGATTAACAGTAATACGGTCTAGCTCTTTAATCACTGTGGAACTCCTGAGATAAACTCCCCCTATATTGTTACATATAGCAATGAATTATGATGGCCTTAACTGTTGTGTTGGCAATGAATTGGCAATTAACCATAATTAATCTAAGGTGCGTTCAATATTGTTAAAATTCTATACACATGACTACCATTCCACGCATACAGCAAGAAAAGTTAATGGGTCTATCCATTGCTGGACAAGGGTTTTCGGCTCTTATAGTATATATGTATGAGGGGAAGTTCAGGTATTTTAGGTGGGAACTGGTTCACCAGGACGCAAACTGGACCATTTACCAGTTTCCCGTAAAAAGCTATCGCAACCCACCACATCCCATTCCATTTCGATATAATCTTCCTTGGTGCGAATGTTAACGTTAATAGAAGGGTTCTTCGCTTCAAAGTCCGGTGTCTCGGTGAGATGACGTTCCTGATGTTGTGTTTCTACGGCATGATAGGTGAGACAGCGATCAACAAAATAGCAGTTAATACAAATACACATAGGTTTAACTCTATAGGTCTTTTCCGCTAATCTAGCTCAGTCTCTCCCCAAATGGGGCCGGTCAAAATTATATTTTTGTAAATTTATCTTCTCGATGTCTTGTCAAAAAAACCTAGATAGTTTAGTTAAAGAAGTTTTTGCGATTAATCGGCAAGAATTGCCAGAAAATGCTTATTTAGTTGGTGGTGCTGTGCGAGACGCTTTATTAAACCGTCAGAAAGACTATATTGACCTAGATTTTGTGGTTCCCGAAAAAGCGATCGAAATTGCTCAAACTATTGCCCATCAGTATAAGGCCGGTTTTGTGGTTTTAGATGCCGTTCGTCAAATTGCTCGCGTCGTTTTTCCGCAGGGGACTCTTGATTTCGCGCAACAGGAGGGAGAATCTCTAGAAATAGACCTAAAAAGACGGGATTTCACCGTTAATGCTCTCGCTTATAATCTCCAAACCCAAGAAATTTTCGATCCTTTAGGGGGATTAAAAGATTTAGGCTGCCAATCTCTGCGGATGATTTCCCGCGAAAATCTCCAAGATGATCCCCTAAGATTATTAAGGGCCTATCGACAAGCGGCTCAATTGGACTTTGAAATCGAACCCCATACCCGTGCAACTATTCGTTCTCTTGCCCCTTTATTGCGCCGTGTAGCCGCCGAAAGGGTACAATCCGAGTTAAACTACCTTTTGCTCAATTCCCGTGGCAATAAATGGCTAAAAAGTGCCTGGGAAGATGGCTTATTATCCCTCTGGTTGCGTCGGATTACCCCCGCAAAAATGGAGCGAGTTATGGGGGTGGAAGCGGCAGCGGGATTTTTAGAATCTTTGTCACCAGAAAAATTTATCTTTTCCCCTTCTCAGTTACAGTTGACAAAATTGGCTCTATTAGTATCGGATGTTTTAGCAGAAGCGGAAAAAGAGTTAATCGAGCTTAAGTATTCCCGTGGGGAAATTCGCACGGTAATCACGGTGATTAAGTGTTTACCTCCCCTCAAGGAGGCAGATAATTTAAGTCTGCGGGAACAGTATTTTATTTATCTAAATACGGGAAAAGTATTTCCTATCTTTGCCCTTTTTGCTTTATCAATGGGGATTAACAAAAATATTGTCGCTTCTCTGTTTACTTCCTATCTCGATCCTGATAATATTATCGCCCATCCCCGACCTTTATTAAGGGGCGATGATTTAATCAACCATTTACACCTGGAACCTAGTCCGATTATCGGTAAGTTATTAACCGAGGTACAAATTGCCCAAATTGAGGGCCAAGTCACAGTTTTTCAGGAAGCGATCGATTTTGCTAAAAAGTTATTATAAGTAGTTGGTTATAATTAAATTAAAAATGGATTTTAGGTTCGATCCCCCCTGCCCCCCTTGATAAGGGGGGTGCCGATCCCCCCTTAATCCCCCCTTAATAAGGGGGGCATCTGACAACTTTTAACGCCTACCTACTTAGCAATTGTTCACAGTTTGGAGAGTTTTGTCTGTTAATCAGAGTTTTAGATTCGGATTGAGTCTCAGGGTTTCGACTTATCCAAAACTCAGATTATCCAAAACTGAGATTTATTTAGTTTTAAGCTGTGAAGATTGGGGAGCGTTTTCTCCTTCTACGACTAAAGATTTCACATGAGAACCTTGAAACTTTTCCATATTGCTCACTCGCCACATAGCTAGGGGAAAAGTAATAGCAAATAAACCAAAAAGTCCCACTAATATCCAGACGATATCGTGCATTTTACGCGAGGAAACCTTTCTAACTTGAGCGTTCATTTTGTCACCTCCTAGGCTTTAAGTTAAAGGTAAATAGGGAAATAGTGGATGCCATGACATGGCCGTGGCGGCAATCATGAGGGCAAAAAACCAAAAGAGAATGGTCTTAGCTTTTATCTGGCGATCTTTCCAAAGATAATGCAGTATCGGCCAACTGACCAACCAGCCAATTAATAACATCGTTTCTTTGCCGGTATAACTGCCGATATTGCCCCACATTTTGCTAGGATTTTTACTGCCAGGTATCCAACTACCCAAATTCCAAAGAAAAGTTTCTACGGTTTTTGAATGGTCTGCATCGGAAAAATGGTGAGCAACCATCATTAAAAAACAGCCAATACCAGCACTAATAATCGCCGCCGCTGCTGGGCCAGAAGTGGCAGGGGAACGTTTGGCACCTTCGGCTAAACCTTGGGGAAATTGTTTTAAAAAAGCCCAGATTTTTCCATACCAAGGACTATCGACGTAACGTTGAGTCATCAGATTTGTTCCTATTTTTTCAGAGTTCGTAAGTGTCTAAAACCGAAAAGTCCCACCGCTAAAAGTCCCCAACCGTATTACCAGCATTAGGGAAACGACCGACGATTTGACTTTGGTTGCTAATGCTGGCCGCCCTCGTATCCGTACCATCGGGGCTAAGTTTACACCCCCTAGGGCGGGAGCGGTGATAGATAACCCGAAAAACGTAGCTAAAACGAGCAAAAGTTTAATTTTGTTCACTTTTGAGGTAAAGTAGCTAAATAAGGGTTTACAGGGCGTGAATTTTGGCAACACCGAGGCCGCTAACGAGTCCACCCATGGCAAAAAACATCATCGCCATCAGGGCAATGCAAGTGACCGTTAACACCGGTCGATTAGCTTTGTCTAGGATTGAGTCGCCGTATTTCCAGAGAATCCAAGTGCAGGCCACGCCTAGGGGTAGGGTAAAAAGGACGCTGAATTCGTGGTATTCCATGAGGACGTATTGACCGAGGGGCGAATTTTCCTTTAGCCATGCCCGCGCACCGCCAAATTCTAAACCGGCCCGATAGCGCATATAGGCTAAATTGCCAGTGGCGATCGCCAAAGAAGCGAGGACGGTGGACCAGAAGGTGAGGGTTCGCATTTGCCGCAAAATTTTGCCAGAACCTCTGAGCAGGGGAAAAGCGAGATGACCAGCGTAAACAATCACGACTAGGGCTAATAGGGAACCAAAACCGTGAATTGTGCCTAGCCATCGCTGCCACGGACTCGGATGCAGCAGGTTGACGAAGGGCAGAAATAAAAATAGGCCCGCCGAGAGGATTCCTAGCCCATAGACGCAAACGGTGGCTATATCTAGGGTTTTCGGAAAATCAATTTTTTCTGATTCTGTGGTATAAGATGACATCGGTTTCTCCTTAACGGTCTAGAGAAGCTAAATGGGATTATTTTTCATTTAGCCCGGAATCTTGTTAGAACAAGTCCAGAGAGCATATTTGTCCAACCATCAGAGTATTTTTGGACTGAAGTTGACAATAAATAGAGTCAAGACTTGAATTTCGCCAATTCAAGTCTGAATTGCATCCCTGTCTGCTCTACAGCGTTTCTCGGATATATGAGGTATGTTTTCGCAACTGAGAATTCTTACTTCGGCAAGGTTTAATTTACAATTCACCTTGACGAGAAACGCTACATCTTTATATAATCCCTGATTCGGGGTGCGATAGTCAAGACATTTTCAAGGAAGATTGTTAATAAAGTTTACGGATATTTTTACCTAGTTCTTCGTTACTTGGTATGGTTTGATCGGGTGGCATAAATCGACTACATCCTTATTAGATGAGCTTACCCTGAGAATCTGGCAAAGAAGGTTAGAAACTCAGTACATCAAAGCTTTTAGCTTAACTAATTAGGTTACCGAGTTAAATACCAAAATTAGGCGTTTTTATCGACAAAATTGTCGAATCGAATTTTAAACAAAAACACGATGCTGTAGGGACGGCATTTGTCGTCGCACCTGTTGCAGACGTTGGGGATTAATTTCGGCAATTGCCACCCCCACTTCTTCCCCCGCGTCGGCTAAAACCACACCCCAAGGATCGATAATCATAGCGTGACCGTGGGTGTAACGGCGTTCGTAATTATTGCCCGTTTGAGCAGGAGCTATTATATAACAAGTATTCTCGATCGCTCGCGCTTGTAACAAAACTTTCCAATGATCTTTCCCTGTAAAAGCTGTAAACGCCGCAGGTACAAATAAAACATCGGCTCCTTGCTGCGATAAATAGCGATAGAGTTCGGGAAAACGCACATCATAGCAAATCGAGAGGCCAATTTTGCCCAAGCTATCGGAGCCATAAATCGGCGGTAAATCGATCCCTGCCATGACTGTACTCGATTCCTGATAGGTGTTACCATCCGGGACATTGACATCAAAGAGATGGACCTTTTGATAACGGGCTAGTTCCGCACCGTTGCCATCGACTAAAATAGCCGTATTATAAGCCTTATCGGGAATACCCGTCACCGGCACGGGAAAACCACCCCCTAAAATGGTCACTTGAAACCGTTGGGCCATGGTGCGGAGGAATTTATCGGCTTTTCGAGCAATAGTCTCGGCCTGGGCGATTTTATCGCTTTCTGCCCCCATAAAGGCGAAATTTTCTGGTAAACCGATTAATTCCGCCCCTTTACCCACGGCAAGTTCGATCAATTCTTCAGCGGCAGCGAGATTTTTCTCTAAATCCGGCTGACTGGTCATTTGAATGGCGGCGGCGAGATAGGATTTCATGGGGGTTGAAGCTCTAGAGTCGGATAATCTCTGTAAAATTAATCATAACCTTCGATTATATCCAATTTCAGATATTTTGTCACCCCATGAGTAAAATTGTTTTCTGTGACTTTGATGGCACTATCACCGCCGTGGAAACTTTTGCGGGTATGCTCAAAGAATTCGCCCCCGATTTATCGGCCCAAATTATGCCCCAAATGTACGCTCGCACTCTCAGTCTGCGCCGGGGTGTCCGTCAACTACTAGAGTCGATACCGAGCCAAAAGTACGCCGATATTATCGCCTATGCCGAAAGCAAGCCAATTCGCCCCGGATTAGCCGAATTCCTCGCTTTTTTACAGGAGCAATCCATCCCTTTTATTATTATCTCCGGTGGTCTCCAAGGCATGATTGAAACGGTCTTAAAACGGGAGGGACTATTAGATAAGGTAACGGCAATTTATGGGGTCAATCTTCATACTCAAGGGGAATATCTGCAAGTTCATTCCGATTGGGAAAATGAGACAGAATTAGTAGCTAAAGCCTTGATTATGGCCAAATATTCGGGAGTAGAAACTATTGCGATCGGTGATTCCGTTACCGATATTACTATGGCTAGAAGGGCCGATCTAGTTTTTGCTAGGGATCGTTTAATCGATTATCTGCAAGCGGAAAATCAACCCTATATTGCTTGGGATAACTTTTTTGAGATTCGTGAATATCTGTTATTGAGAGATTAGGGATTGGCTGTTATAAGTAATGGTTAGGATAGGCAAGAGGCAATGATTTTCGCCGTCTCATTCCCAAGCTCCGCCTGGGAATGATTTTTGAAGGCTCTGCCTTCTGTAAAGATTACTCAGGAGGCAGAGCCTCTCATTAAACATTTCTAGGCAGAGCCTAGAAACGAGAGATTCTAACATCCAAGACCAACCCGTTAAAAGATTTTTTACTCCCCTACTCTCAAGGGTAACAATAATTATAAATTTTTGTAAATTTGTGTTGGTTTACACTTGACAAAATCGGGGGGGGGGGTAGAATCCACTCGTGGATCTGTCTTGTCATTGAGGAACTAACTTAAAATTTAGTGATTGGCAATTTTGGAAAAATCAATCTTTCTCCCTTGCCAATGTCGCTTAATTCGAGATTTTCTCCTTTAAAGGGCATTCAGAACATTTGTTTGTTTATTTGTTTTGAGGAAAGTTTCTGAGTATGAAAACTTCGACTGTGCTTAAAAAACTGTCAATGACTGCTGCGGGATCTGCATCTATTGCTCTTGCAACCATGGGAACAGCGTCAGCATCTGTAATTTTTGATGGGGGTGGTCCAGATCAACAGAATGGAAATGAAATGACGGCGTGGGTACAGGCAGAGGATTTTATTCTTAGTCAGGATATTGGGACAAGGCTAACAGATGTTCATTTCTGGACGCTTGAGGCTCCAGGTGCATGGGATGGAACCCTCGACTACTTTGTATTCGCAAATGCAGGCGGTCAGCCGGCCGGTACCCCCTTTGCTCAAGGCGCAGGGGCTAACGTGGTGAAGACGGCAACTGGCAACCAAGCTTTTGGTCTCGACGAATATGCTTATTCGTTCGATCTTCAGACTCCTCTCGATTTATCGGCAAATACAACATACTGGCTAGGTTTACACCTTTCCAGCAACTTTGACCGGGACGAGATTTATTGGGGTACAACAACTCCAGGTGTTGGTTCAACAGGTCAAGAATCCTTCGGCGGGACTTTCAACAACTGGTCTAATAATGGACAACACCATGCTTTTTACCTAACAGGTCAAAAAGTCCCCGAACCTGCTTCAGTTTTAGGTTTACTCGCCATCGGTGCTTTAGGTGCTGGTTCAGTCTTGAAGCGCAAATTAAAATAAAAAACTGGCAAATCTAGCCTTAAATTTGCAGCGATCGCACTACATTGATAAAGTGCGATCGCTTTTTTTTGGGCATTCCAAATTTTTATTAATCTTTGTTAGAATGACGATCTGGGTAATGGCTTTGAGTTGATTGGAGAACTAACCGAAATAGAGATTATCGCCGTCAACCTCTCTATTCGTGAACTCAGAAGGCTAAAAGCGCAGTTTGGGGGTCGTCGATGGCGAAAGCTAAAAGGAGTCGGCTTAGTTCAATTTCCTAATGGAGAAATCCGCAAAGCTGAACTACACTGATATGAGTCTCATGGTATTGGTCGGCGAAAAATGAAAGTTAAACGAGTTTTGGACTAAATATTTATGCAAACACCAGCATCTAACATTGAATTTGCTATCTGTATTACCGCTGAAGAAGGCGGAGATTTAGAGGTTTGTAAACTTTATCAAGTGTTACCTGATGCTAAAGCGCAAGAGGTGGGATGTTTACGAGTGATTGATGAATCTGGCGAAGATTATTTGTATCCAGAAAATCATTTTGTCATAATAAAACTTCCTGAAACGGTACAAGTCCAGTTATTAGCAGTCCGCCCTTAAATAGCGAGTAAATTATCTGGGCGTTGCTGATAATAAACGACTTAGGCTGCAATACTGACCTTAGAAGTGATCGCCCTCTATAAATATAGCGTGATAGCTTTTTTGGTGTTAGAATAGAGGAAACCATAGTGTTTTGATTGGCTGAGACTTTTTATGCAATCTGATCTTTTCCAGACGACTCAACCTGCTTCAGATGAAGAGATTAAACAAGCGATCGCATCTGCAGCTGAGGAACTGTTAACGCAGCTTAATCCAGATTATCTCATTTGTCAGGAAACATCGGTCATTCGCTTTGCAGATATCCCTCTTTCTGAACAGCAGGCACTAGAGCAAGCGTTAGCAGAACAAGCGCAAGGGAAAATTATCAAATATCGATTTTAACGTAAGATGGCGTATGATATCTGGTTGTCCTTAAGTACTAGAGACTTTTTGAGCAATTTAAAACAAGATGACCCTGAAACTTATCACAAAATCCGCGATCTGTTGCATGATTTATCACTCCAGAGAGAAGATTTTAAAACAGGCGCTCCCGAAAGAATTGAAGTATTTATTGTCAACCATCTAAAAGTTTATTATAGAATAATACATCGCTTAAAAAGTATTGATGTTATTGATGTCATTGACTTGAGAGAATGAAATAACTAGACTATCAAATGGGAAGTTTGTCGCCATTATTTTCAACGCTTGAATTGAGAAAAATTGCTATGAAAGTTCAAACAGATTTGACGATTCCTGAGATTGAGGAAATTAGAAAAGAGGGAGCTAAAGCTCTCGTAGAAAGATTGGGAATTGCTAAAGCGGCCTTCTTTCTAAGAGAAACAGCATCCCAACCTCTAAATTATTTAGAGATTAAAGATCGGTTATTTGGTGAAATGACAGCAACGGATATTTACGATCAAATTAAAGGCGGCTATCACTGAAATGATTGAGGAAATTCGTCAAAAAGTTAGACAAAACCAATTGGAATTTTCTCAACACGCTGTCAATCAAAGTATCCTGCGTCAGATCAGTGTTCAAGAATTACGGGAGGCGATGGAACAAAGCGAAATTATTGAAGATTATCCGGCTGATAAGTATGGTGCAAGCTGTTTACTTTTGGGATTTACTCTAATTAATAGAGCCTTACACATTCATTGTAGCTATCCCTCTCGCCCTTTGCTCAAAATTATTACCCTATATGAACCCGACCCAAATTTATGGATTGATTTTAAATCAAGGAGAACACCAGATGTCAACTAATTCTAGACCAGAAACCTTAATTGAACAAGAAGTTACCTATACCCTTGAAATCAATGGCAATTTTTTTATTATAGAAAATGTCCCCGCTAGAGTCTGTGTAGAAACAGGAGAGCGTTTTTTTGCACCAGAAACTGTCGAACGCTTGCAGGAAATTATCTGGGAAAATAAGCGACCAAAACGGGTAATTGAAACACCAGTATTTGACTTTGCTAGTTAGTTTTTAATAGAAAAATGGCAAATTGAGCAACAATTGAAGTCTTAAATTAGATGCGATCACGCTATATTTGTAGAGGGCGATCGCTTTTTTGGGTTATAATAGTTAAAGACACGATAAATTGATTCAAGTCAAGCCCATGCCACTAACTCTTAATTTAACATCAGAAATCGAACAATATCTCAGCCAAAAAGCGAGGGAGAAAGGTCTTTCTCTAGAAGCTTATGTCCTCAAGCTACTTAAGGATACTATTTTAGAACAAGAAAAACAGACTAAACTGGTTAATTTACTTCAATCTTGGATTGATGAAGAAGATGAACAAGAACAAAAAGAAACCGGTGAATATTTAATCGAAGCACTCGATCAAGATCGTTTATCTGAGCGTCCTTTATTTCCGGCTCACTTAAAGGGAGTAACTTGGTGAATAAGCTGCCCGCAAATTTAAATTACCTGTTGAGATCAGGCAACGGGGGATTGGTGGAGATTTAGCTGCGCGGGGGTCGCGAGATACTGTCCTCCCTACGGGGTTTGGGGAGTAGAAACCCTCAAGGGCCCAGATTGAGTGATAAAATCAGAAATAACGCCCAATTTTAACCGAGGGGTTCCTTTAAAAAATCCCAACTTAGTCAATATCAAAAATGAGATGTACCACCGAGGAGTTCTCCCTATGGATAGCAACCGATTAATCGAAGAATTAAAAAATCCCGACTTTTATCCTCATTCTGTCAAAATTCCCGTTGAAATTATCCAAACCCATGCTTCAATTATCTTCTTGACAGGAGATTATGCCTATAAAATCAAGAAACCAGTTAATTATAATTTTTTGGATTTCTCCACTTTAGAAAAGAGAAAATATTATCTAGAACAGGAACTAGAGTTAAATAAAAAAGTTGCAGCCAATATCTATCTGGAAGTTTTGTCAATTAATGATCAACAGGGTAGCATAAGTTTAAATGGAGAAGGAAAAGCGATCGAATACGTTTTAAAAATGAATCAGTTTCCCCAAGAATGTTTACTGAGTAAAATTTTTGAACGGGGAGAACTAACGGAAAAAGCAATCGAGTCTTTGGCTGAAAAAGTGGCAGAATTTCATCGTCAGGCTGTGACTAATTCCTATATTACTAAATTTGGCAATTTAGAAATTATTAAACAAGCTTTTGATGAAAACTACCAACAAACTGAGAAATATATTAATTTTGTCCAAACCCAAAAACAATACGATGAAACGAAAGCTTATACAGATAAATTCTTCGCAGAACACCAAGATTGGTTAGAGGAAAGACAAATAAAAGGGATGATTCGTGAATGTCATGGAGACCTACATTTAAATAATATCTGTCAGTGGCAGGGAGAAATACAATTATTTGATCGCATAGAATTTAACGAATCTTTTCGCTTCGTTGATGTCATGTATGATATTGCTTTTACAGCGATGGATTTAACCGCTAGAGGGAGAGAAGATTTCGCTAATTTATTTGTCAATACTTATTTAGAACAAACCGCCGACTGGGAGGGGTTAAAAGTCTTGCCTCTCTACCTGACTAGACAAGCATATGTGAGGGCAAAAGTCAATAGTTTTCTGCTTGATGGTGACACTTTTTCCGAGAAAATTAAAGCCAATGCACAGGATTATTATCAATTAGCTTGGCATTACACACAACCGCAGAAACCGAGATTAATTCTGATGTCGGGATTTTCTGCATCGGGTAAAAGTACCATAGGGAAAGTAATTGCTAAAAATCTTAATGCTATTCAGATTCGTTCCGATGCAGTTCGCAAACATTTGGCTGGAATTGAATTAAATCAAAGAGGAAGTCTAGATATATATAGTCTCGAAATGAGTCAAAAAACCTTCGCTAGACTGGCGGAATTAGCCCGAATTTTAATAACTTTAGGTTATCCAGTTATTCTCGATGCACGCTACGATAAATATGCGTGGCGAGAACCTTTATTAACCTATGCCCAAAATTTACAGATTCCTTTTCATATTGTCCATTGTCACGCACCTATAGAAGTTTTAAAACAACGGATTGCCGCTAGAAAATGCGATATTTCTGATGCTACTATCGAGGTTTTAAATGCCCAAATTGAGAAAACAGAACCTTTTAATGAAAAAGAACAACCCTATCTAATTTCCCTAGACACTACTAATCCCGATTGGCTAGAATTTTTAGAGAGTCAATTAGGTAAATAGGTTGAGATGAATCACCGATATAGCCATTCTTAGGATTAAGTTATCTTGTATAAAGTAGCAAAAAGGAGAAGTGATGGAAACTGTAGTGTTAAATCTAGAGACAGTTAATTTGACTGATGAACAATTTTATCATCTCTGTCAGGCTAATCAAACATGGAATTTAGAACGTAATCAGAAAGGAGAATTATTAATTATGCCTCCCGTGGGTGGAAATAGTGGTAATCGAGAAGCTGAGTTAATTGCTGATGTAACGATTTGGAATCGTCAAAGTAATTCTGGTAAAGTCTTTAGTTCTTCGACAATTTTTCGTTTACCAAAGGGAGGATATCGTTCTCCTGATGTTGCTTGGATAAAACGGGAGAGATGGGAAGCTTTGAGCGCAGAAGAGCGAGAAAAGTTCCCACCTTTATGTCCCGATTTTGTGATTGAATTACGTTCTCGTACTGATTCCTTAACCTCTTTACGGGAAAAGATGCGCGAATATTTAGCCAGTGGTTTACGTTTGGGTTGGTTGATTAATCCGCAACAGCAGCAGGTGGAAATCTACCGACTAAATAGCAGTGTGGAAATTATTAATTTACCTGCGATTTTATCCGGGGAAGATGTCTTACCTGGGTTGGTTTTGCATTTAACGTAGGAAGGATTGAGTACCCAGACAGAATTAATTACACATATTTTTCCCTGAACTGATAAGTGATACAATAGTTCTGTCGTTCTCTAAAACCAGAGACTTCTTACCTCACGATTAAGATAAATGCTATGAGTTATCTTGTATAAAGTAGCAAAAAGGAGAAGCGATTATGGAAGCTGTAGTGTTAAATCTAGAGACAGTTAATCTGACCGATGAACAATTTTATCATCTCTGTCAGGACAATCAAACATGGAATTTAGAACGTAATCAGAAAGGAGAATTATTAATTATGCCTCCCGTGGGTGGAAATACTGGTAAACAGGAAGCTAATTTGATTGTTAAAGTTGGGGTATGGAACGAGCAAACTCAACTTGGTGAGGTGTTTAGTTCTTCGACAATTTTTCGTTTACCAAAGGGAGGATATCGTTCTCCTGATGTTGCTTGGATAAAACGGGAGAGATGGGAAGCTTTGAGCGCAGAAGAGCGAGAAAAGTTCCCACCTTTATGTCCCGATTTTGTGATTGAATTACGTTCTCGTACTGATTCCTTAACCTCTTTACGGGAAAAGATGCGCGAATATTTAGCCAGTGGTTTACGTTTGGGTTGGTTGATTAATCCGCAACAGCAGCAGGTGGAAATCTACCGACTAAATAGCGGTGTGGAAATTATTAATTTACCTGCTATTTTATCTGGGGAAGATGTCTTACCTGGGTTTGTTTTGCATTTAACTTAGCAAGGATGACAGGGAATAATACTAAATCCAGTTATTAAAAACTGATTATTTATTCTCCGTTTTGCATGAGTGCATGAGTAGAAAACGGGTTTCTCCGAGAAACCCGTTTTCTGTGCGGTATAACAAAGGGAATGACACCGAGTTAGTATCTCTCTATTTTGTCAAAACAGTTCTGGAAAAGCGATCGATTGTCAGCCCGGAGGTGTATAATCTCTCAAAGGCCAGCATCAAGCTACAAAGTTCTCAATATTGCCCAAAAAAAACATCAGGATTTCAGGAACAGATGCTCTGGCTACTTCTTCAAAGAAAGAGGAAACTCTCAGCCATAACATTGATATTTGTCAATAATGTCCCCTAAAATTTTCAATCATCACTTTACTCCTCTTAAATCCCTCTCTCTGGGATTATTTCTTCTACAAGCTTTCACTCCCCTTACCCTAGCAGCCCCCCCGCGAGAACCGGATCAAAGCGTCGGCTGTGATATTCTGGTGGTGGGTGGTGGTTTAGCCGGTGCCGGCGCAGCCTACGAAGCTTTATTATTAGGAAAAACCGTCTGTTTAACCGAGATTACCGACTGGGTGGGGGGACAGATATCTTCTCAGGGAACCTCCGCATTAGATGAAAGACGGACACAAAGAGAAAAATTATTTTTCCCGAAAGGTTATCTAGAATTTAGGGAAAGAATTAGAAAGCATTACGGGAAACGCAACCCCGGAGAATGTTGGGTAAGCGGGTCTTGTTTTTTGCCTTTTGATGGACATAAATTATTATTTCAACAGTTAGAAGACGCTGCCAAAAAAGGCAAAGGAACTCTGAAATGGTTTCCCTCCACGGTAGTCAAAGAATTAAATATTGAAACTTTACCCAATCGCGGTACTGGTCAACAGATTACCAGTGTAATTGCTATTCAACATAGTCCCGCAAAAGGTACTCCTCCCCTAAATACCGAGTTTTTATCGCAAAAAATGGAGGATATCTATCGCTACGAAAATTCTCCCCGTTTTGATAAGAAAATCCTCCGTTTTGTCCCCAAATCCTCCCAACCGAATCAATTAGCAGATTGGTATGTGATTGAAGCGACCGAAACTGGAGAAATCATCGGATTATCAGATATTCCCTACCGTTTAGGGGTCGATAAGCGCAGTTATCTCGAACCTTCTTCCTCTAGCGTCACTGGCGACCCCTACTGTACCCAAGGCTTTACCTATACCTTCGCCATGGAGGAAACAGAAAAACCACAAACCCACGAGAAACCCGTTTATTATGAACGCTATGCCCCCTATTTTAGCTATGAATTGCCGCGATTAGCCGATTTTGACCTAGTTTTCACCTATCGTCGTATCTGGAGTCCACAACTGGGTAAAGAGAAAACCTTTGGGGGAATTACTTTTACCGAACCCGTCCCGGGGGATATTTCCATGCAGAATTGGACCTGGGGAAATGATTATCGTCCGGGGACTGCTAAGGATAACTTTATCTACACCCGTGAACAGTTGCAAGAGTTAGGACAGTTATCTCCGGGGGGATGGATGGGAGGATTACGCACCGAAACCCTCGCGAGGGGCGAAGAACACGCCATTTCCTACTATTATTGGTTAGTAGAAGGAACCACCGATTCCCAGTTAGGGGACGGGGTAAAAATTCCCCATTTGAATAACCGTTATCTCTCCGGTTTTGATTCTCCCATGGGAACTGCCCACGGTTTGTCAAAATATCCCTATATTCGGGAAGCAAGACGGATTATCGGTCGTCCTTCCCTGACTTTCCCCGCTGGTTTTACCGTCACAGAAATCGATATTTCCCGACAAAATTTTCAAAGCGATTTCTATCGTCAAAATCTTTCCCCGGCAGAATATCGGCGCTTAATTGCCACCTTGGCAGGATTAGAGGGATTTTCCGTACTTGATGGCACATTATCCCCCGATAAGGCCGTTAAACGCAAGCGATCGACTATTTACCCCGATTCCGTCGGTATCGGTCACTATGCGATTGATTTTCATCCCTGCATGACGGAACATCCCCCCGAAAAACCGGGCAATACAGAAAAAGCAGGAGAAAGACAGGGACAAGGGCAAGCTTACCCCTTCGAGATACCTTTAAGGGCTATAATTCCCCAAAAAATCGATAATTTACTGATAGCGGGGAAAAGTATCGCCCTTAGTCATATTGCCGCGGCCGCCTATCGTGTCCATTCCTTCGAGTGGTCCTCTGGGGTAGCTGCTGGCATCACGGCAGTGTATGCTTTAAATAATAATGTACTGCCCTATCAATTAGTAGAAAGTGATTTTCTCATCGGCAATAAACAATTGCGAGAATTACGGCAAAAAATCGACGCTAGTGGTAATCCAACTATGTTCCCCGATGCCTCAATTTTCCAGTCGATGGATAATTGGTATTAATTAGGGTTTACTGAAAAAGTTTGTTGGTGGGGTTAGGAGTCAGTAGTCAGTAGTCAGCTTTTATTTATTCTCCCCTTTCCCTTCTCCCCACTCTCCTATACATTTTATACTAAATCCAGTTATTAAAGACTGATTATCTATTCCTCCTATTGCCTTTTGCATGAGTAGAAAACGGGTTTCTCGGAGAAACCCGTTTTCTGTGCGTTACTCAACGGATTTAGTATTAAACAGGATTTAGTATTACAAAAGGTCTAATAGAAAAAAACCCCATCTTTCTTCAAGATAGGGTCAGGTAAAAATCAAATCAATCTAAACAGTAACAGGTTCTCGATCGAGGGGTTTAACGCGATCGAGCAGTGCTTGCAATTGTTCCCCTTCAATCACCTCTTTACTGAGGATTTCTTGGGCAATTTCTTCGAGTAAATCGCGATTTTGAGCCAGGATATCCAGGGCCTGCTGATGACCATTTTCGACAATCTCTTTCACTTCATTATCGATCGCTTTGGCCGTATCATCGCTCACCAAGCGCCGGGGATTCATCATGCCATCTCCCAGAAAACTATTCTGTTGACCTTTTTCGTAGGCTAGGGGACCTAAGGTCTTACTCATACCATAGGTCGTCACCATGCGTTCGGCCAAGTCCGTCGCCCGCTGCAGGTCATTAGCAGCCCCAGTAGTAATACTACCAAAGATAATTTCCTCGGCCGCCCGACCACCCAAAAGAGTAGCAATTTGGTCGCGTAATTCCGTATCATCCATAAGGAAACGGTCTTCCGTGGGCATTTGCAGGGTATAACCGAGGGCTGCCATACCGCGAGGCACGATCGAAATCTTAGCAACTTTACCACCCCCCGGCATAACTGCACCGACGAGAGCGTGACCAACTTCGTGATAAGCGACGATTTTCTTCTCTTTTTCCGAGAGAACCCGGCTTTTCTTCTCTAAACCCGCCACTACCCGCTCGATTGCCTCATTAAAGTCCTCTTGAGCGACGGTGCTGCGTTGATTGCGGGCTGCCAATAAAGCGGCCTCATTGACTAGATTAGCTAAGTCAGCACCAGCAAAACCGGGGGTACGAGTAGCAATCTGTTTTAAGTCCACATCCGAGCCTAATTTTACCTTACCTGCGTAGATTTCGAGGATTTTTAAGCGTCCAGCCAGATCGGGGCGATCAACTAACACTTGGCGATCAAAACGGCCGGGGCGTAAAAGGGCGGTATCAAGAGTTTCTGGGCGATTAGTAGCGGCCAGCACGATTACCGTCGCATCACCAGCGTTAAAACCGTCCATTTCCGTCAATAATTGGTTTAAAGTCTGTTCCCGTTCATCGTTACCTCCCATAAAATTACCGTTAGCGCGAGATTTACCGATCGCGTCTAATTCATCGATAAAAATAATACAGGGGGCTTTTTTCTTGGCCTGTTCAAACAGATCTCGCACTCGGGCTGCACCTGCACCGACAAAGAGTTCCACGAATTCCGAACCTGAGATACTAAAGAAAGGAACTCCCGCTTCTCCCGCGACTGCTTTTGCCAGCAGGGTTTTTCCTGTCCCCGGCGGACCGACTAGGAGGACACCCTTGGGAATCCGCGCCCCGATTTGAATGTAACGTTGGGGATATTTGAGAAATTCGACGATTTCGGCCAATTCGGTTTTCGCTTCTTCCACACCGGCCACATCTTCAAAAGTGGTTTTGGTGGTATCTCCTTCCACATAGACTTTAGCGCGACTTTTGGTAATCGATAAAGCCCCGGCTGGACCACCGCCACCGCTGCGAGCGAGGAAAAATTGCCAAATACCGACAAAAATCAGGGGAGGAATCACCCAACTAAGAACACTACCAATCCAGCCATTTTTTGGCGGTGGTGCGGCGGCGAATTCTACGCCCTTAACTTCTAGACGTTTGGGCAATTCTAGGTCAAAAATCGGTGTAGTGCTGAAAATTCGTCCGTAGTTGCCCTCTTGGTCGTTTTTAAGCTGATAACGAATCTCATTCTGTCCCACGGATACCCTAGCGACGTTACCATCTTCCACTTGGTCGATAAAAAGACTATAGGGAACTTTGGGGACGCTAGGGCCAAATAATTGCGGGAAAAGGAGATTAACAATCAGAAATAAGCCGCCTACGGCTAATAAAACATTACCGATCAGGCGAGATTGTGAAGGAGGTTTGCTTTTTATACTCATTGCTGGGCCTGATTGATTAAAATTAGTCTCTATCCTTCCCCCATTGTAGGCTGTTGACTGCTCAAGTTCAGATTGAATCAGGCGGGGGGATTACCGTCGTCTTCGGGCGGTTTTTGCCCTAGTAAAGCCTCTAGACGGGTTTGGGCAAGCTCAAAATCCGGCGCAATCCCCAAAGCTTTTTGATAACAGGCGATCGCTGCTTGGGTTTCCCCTAAATTTTCTAGGGTACTGCCGCGATTGTACCAAGCTTGATAAAAATTATCGTCCGCTTCTAGCACCTGTTGCCAACATTCTAAAGCCTCTTGCCAACGTTGCAGTCCGTATAGGGCGCTGCCTCTAGCGTTAATGATTTGGTGATCGTTGGGGGTGATTTCTAGGGCGCGATCATAACTATTTAACGCTTCTTCGTAGTTACCGACCATGGCTAAGGCACCACCACGATTATGCCAGGCCGAGGCTAATTGGGGATCGATCGTCAAGGCCTGTTCCCAATCGGCGATCGCATTTGACCAATTGCCTAAATTTGCCTGTTCTAAGCCCTGATTAAACCAATCTTCGGCAGTTTCAGGGTTTTTACCTGACAGGGGGGAAAATTGAGCGATGAGACTATCAATAATGCTTTCTGCGTCCTTATTTTCGATGCCTAATTGTTCGGCCATTTGGCCCGCTAGGGTAGGATCGTTTTGCAGACGGTTAAATAATTCATCGAGGGTGAGGGTTTCTAATTGGGGATTTTCTGGGTCAGCACCGTTAAAATCGCTAGTTTCACCCGAATATAAGAGATTTTCTGGGGGTTGCGGCAGGGAATAACTGCCCGGGGCCTCATCTTCGCCGGCGTATTCCCAGATTAAAGTGGCAGTTTCTTTGGTGTAGAGTTGATAACCGATCTCGTAGGAAGCTTCACCAATACGTTCAATCCCCGGGAAAGCGCGGGCTAATTCTCCTAAACGGATCATTCTGGTGGCGAGAAGTTGGTTAAGGGAAGCGGAGGATTGCAGACGGGTGCCAAAGCGCTCTAACCATTCTACCCAATCTTTTTGCCGACCTCGATCGCCCAATTTCTCAAAAAATCTCAGAATTCTGCCTTCGTGCCAACCGTGGGACACTCCATCGAGTAACTGCATATAGAGAAACTCGTAGTCTGTATCGGTTAGGGGAACAGATTCGATCGCTTGTACTCTCCCCTTTCCCCCTTGTCCCCCCAAAAGTCGGGTAAAAAAGTTTTCGATCGCGCGCCAAAGTTTTCTTAAAAGTCCCTGCATTCTAATCTCGACACTGGTTTTATTAATCTTGCAAGCGTAACCCAATTAGTCTAGCAGTTATCAGTTATCGGGGATTGACTCTCCCCCGCTAACCGCGGAGCGCGGTGTAGCGGGGGATTCTCGGTTCTTAGGCTTTTAACTAGATCGACCGAGTTTAACCCAGTCGATCCCCGTCAAATCGCCTCCGCGAGCGTTTTCTAACACGGTCAGTCCGACCGCGTTTTTTCCTCGGTTCTCAATTACCTTCGCTGATGCCGTATCTCTCGGTTCAATGTGGCCGCAAGAATCACACCGGTGAACTCTTTCCGATAACGCTTTTTTACCGGTAATCGCGCCACAATTCGGACACTCTTGCGAGGTTCCGTTTTTATCAACCTTAAGATAATATTTTCCCCGTTTCCAAATAACAAACGGTAATATCTCGTTAATAAAACTACCGATACCTGAATCCAGAGATTGTTTTCTAACGATCCCTCTAGACCAGGAAACGAAGTTAATATCTTCAACAAAGATATTATCAGCGAGATCGCAAAGGTAATGAGCTAACTTAAAATGCCAATCTCTACGAGTATTAGACACTTTTTCGTGTAATCTCGCTATCTTCTCTTTTAGTTTCAACCAATTGTTCGAGCCTTTGACTTGATGTTTCAAGCGTCTTTGTAGCAATTTAAGCTTACTCTGTACTTTCAACAAAAATCGAGGGGCTTTGATTAAATCTCCCCGTGAAGTAGCGACAAAACTCTCAATTCCCGCGTCAATTCCTAAACAGGTCTTCCCTACTGTCATATCGGGAACTAATTCCGTAGATTGCAAAGAAACCAAAACGTAAAATCCCGACGCTTTTTGGATAATTCGAGCTTGTTTAGGCTCGAATCCAGACGGGTACTTTCTGGATTTCCTAATCCGAATTTTTCCCAATTGTGGAAAATTTAAGTATTCGTCACCTAGAAAGTTTTTTGAGAGCGCAGGAAAAACAAAACTCCGCATCTTTTTCTTAAATCTAGGAAAGCCGAAGCCTTTCGATTTTATATGGTCAAACGCTTGATCTACAGTTTTTAAAACTTGCTGTAAGACTTGAGCGTTAACCGTCTTTAATATCGGGTAAACTTTTTTAGCTTCCGTTAGATTTTTAGCTTGAACGAAGTAATTTGGATAGGGTTCATCCGCAGGAATTATGTACTCAGAAACTAGCGAACAGCGATCCGCAAGACACTTTCGAGAGTTTAACCAATCTTTCCGTTCCGAGAGCGCGTAATTATAAACGCTCTTACAAACATCAAGAATGTGGATGATCGCCCGTTCCTGTTTCTTGTTTACCTTTAGTTTGTACTGGTAGGTAAGCGTTATCACTGTCGTTAGTTTCGTGATGTGATGTATAGTTAAATTGTAACACTTACTGCCTAGTATATCAACTAATTACAATCATGGACCAAACTAATCGCTAACCTTAAAACAGTTAGTAGTCGCTTAATTAGACAAGAATTTCCGGATTTGGCGGCAAAGTATTTCGACAACAAACCCTATTTTTGGGCGGGAGCTTATTTCGTGGCTAGTTGTGGCGACGTTACTGTCGAACAACTAAAAAAATACGTCGAGAACCAAAACTCCCCAAAAGTGGAAAGGCTACTGCGTTAGTTTCATTCTGGTCGCGATTCATCTCCCGTCAACCGCTACGCAGTTTAACGGGAGTCCTCTCGCGACCTTGAGATAGGGGTGAGGGGTGGGGCAGATTTTTCAGGGATCAGTAAACAGTAATCAGTGAAAATACTCCTCACCTAATACCGCTTACCGATCACCGATAACTTAATTATTGGCCATTACCCAATTAACTAGAGTGCGGACGGGAAAACCGGTGGCCCCGGAATTATTAACGCCATTTTCTTTATCGGACCAGACCGGTCCTGCGATATCTAGGTGGAGCCAGGGAGTATTATTAATGAATTGCTTCAAAAATAAAGCGGCTGTAATGGAACCGCCGGGGCGCGGGCCGGTGTTTTTCATATCGGCAATTTGAGACTTCATCCCCTCGAAATATTTTTCTTCTAGGGGCATTGGCCAGAATTTTTCGCCGGCTAATTTAGCGGCCTCTTGGAGTTGAACAGTGAGACTCTCATCGCTACTCCATAAACCGGCGATATCGTCCCCCAAAGCGATGACACAGGCCCCGGTTAAAGTGGCTAGATCCACGATCGCATCCACCTCTAATTTTTCCGCAAAAACCAAGGCATCGGCCAGGGTTAATCGTCCCTCGGCATCGGTGTTATTGACTTCAATAGTTTTGCCGTTAGAAGCGGTTAAAATGTCCCCGGGGTGCATAGCGCGACCACTAATCATATTTTCCGTAGCCGGACAGATAAAGTGTACTTCCACTTCTGGCTGTAATTGGGCGATCGCCTTGGCTGCCCCTAGGGTGGCGGCACCACCCCCCATATCCATTTTCATGGTTTCGATGCCACTGCCAGCCCCTTTAATATTCAAACCGCCGGAATCAAAGGTTAAACTTTTACCGACGATTGCTAGTTTACGTTTCGGGTTTCCTTGGGGTTTATAGATTAAATGAAGGAATTTTGGGGGAATATCCGAGGCTTTGGCCACTCCTAGGAAGGCTCCCATGCCCAAGCTTTCGCATTCTTCCTGTTCCAGAATTTTGAGACTTAATCCGTATTCGCTGGCAATTTGCTCGGCGGTTTCTGCCATGGTCAGGGGGGTGACGGTGTTCGCGGGAGCATTGACTAATTCTCTGGCCAGAATCACCCCGGAACAGATTTGCTCGGCTTTGGCGATCGCCGATGCTTGCTCTCCTAAACCCAATAACTCGACGGTTTCTAATTTGGCTCCTTTTTCCTCCTTAGTGGACTTGAAGCGGGTATCCTGATGAGTGGCCAGCAGCAGCCCTTCCGTGATTGCTCCGGCAGTGGCGGACTGATCGCCAACTACTGGTAAACTGATGGCCAGAGCTTGGCTTTTTTGTTGTTTGGCCAGACGAGCGATCGCAGCAGCCGCTAGACGCAGGGTTTGCAGGTCGAAATCGGCAGTTTTTCCCAATCCCACCAGGATTAATTTGCGAATCGGACCACCACCTAGACGAGTCGCCGCACTGCTGCCTAATTTTCCCTCGAATTCCGTCTCGGAGATGAGATCCCCTAGGTTTCCCCCTAGTTTATCGTTTAATTCTGCCAATTCTCCTGCAATCTCGATGGCTCCTTCTGGTAAACCTAGGGCTAAAGTATCTCCTGTCCAAGTAAGGAGCGAGGTGTCAGTCGATCGAATATCCATTCTTTATCTCGATAATTCTTTGCAAATTGCTTCTATTAATCACTATACTGTAAGCTCTATCAGTTATCATCGATCATCTATTCAGGTTTAGTGGCTCCCTGTCAAGAATCAAGGTCTAGCTCTTGCTAAAATCATTGTCCCTGATTGCTGATGCTGACTGGGGATAACTGCCAGGGGTTCTACTACTTAGAAAAAATTACCAAGTTTGTGTTGATCACTCAAGGAGAAATTTTTATGGAAATATCTCGTCCTAATCAAGTAGAATTAACCGCCGAAGAACATCAGGAACTAGAAAAGTTGCGCGCTATTATCGAACAGGCTAGTGTTGATGGCGTGATCACTCAAGGAGAAAGGGAAAGAATCGCCCTAGCTATGAGGTCTGATGGTAAAGTGACCCTGGAAGAATTAGAGTTAGTCAGAACTTTAATTACCGAAAAAGTGAGCAAAGGGGAATTAGTTCTGGATTATCTTTAAACTCTGGAAAATCAGATAAAAAAAAGACGGGGTTTTCACCCCGTCCTATTTGTCAAGAATTATGACAAATCCTTGACTTGTGATACTAATTGTGCTACCACATCTTGAGCGCTACCAAAGAGCATAAAGGTTTTGGGATTGTAGAATAATTCGTTTTCTACCCCGGCAAAACCCGATCGCATACTGCGCTTAATCACGATCGTGTGCTGTGCCTTATCCACGTCGAGAATCGGCATTCCATAAATCGGACTAGCTTTATCGTGACGGGCAGCGGGATTAACCACATCATTCGCCCCAATAATTAACGCCACATCAACGCGCTCAAACTCAGGATTAATATCATCCATATCGTAGAGTTGCGGATAGGGAACATTAGCTTCGGCCAATAATACATTCATGTGGCCGGGCATTCTTCCTGCCACGGGGTGAATAGCATATTTAACCTCAACGCCATTTTTTTCCAACTGTTCAGCCAATTCTCGCACTGCGTGTTGTGCTTGGGCCACCGCCATGCCGTAACCGGGTACAATCACCACAGAACGCGCATAACCGAGCATCATTGCCCCTTCTTCTGAATCAATAGCATGAACTGATTTATCAAGGCTAGAAGTGGCGCTCGCTTCGCCTCCAGCACTAGCACCTGTACCAAATGCCCCAAATAGTACACTAGCCAGCGATCGATTCATGGCTTTACACATGATCTGAGTCAGGATAATCCCCGACGCACCCACCAAAGCACCAGCGATGATCAACATACTATTCATCAGGATAAAACCGACTACGCTGGCGGCAAGTCCCGAAAAAGAGTTTAAGAGCGAGATAACCACGGGCATATCGCCGCCGCCGATGGGAAGCACGAATAAAGCCCCGAAAATTAGGGAAAGTGCCACCAAGGTCAGGAAAACATCGATCGAGGTGGGATCAAAAAAGAGATAGACACTACCCCCTAAAAAGGTGAGTAGCAAGAGAATGTTAAAGGGTTGTTGGAAAGGAAAAGTTACGGGCGCGCCACTGATTAATTCCTGTAATTTGGCAAAAGCGAGGACACTACCGGTAAAAGTGACACCGCCGATCAATATACCCAAAATAGCGATCAGTATCGAGTCAAAGGCAATATTTTCACCACTTTGCAGTAAACGCCAGTATTCGCCAATGGCAATTAAAGCACTGGCAGCACCGCCTAAACCGTTAAAAATCCCCACCATTTGGGGCATAGCTGTCATCGGGACTTTTTGCGCCGAAACTAGGCCGATAATCGAGCCAATCACTAACGCCACGGCGATTAAACCATAGCTGAGGATTTCTTGATTGATTAAGGTGGCAATAATGGCGATTAGCATCCCGATGGCAGCCAGAAAATTGCCTTGACGGGCGGTAGCGGGGGAAGATAATTGTTTAAGACCGATGATAAATAAAATGGCGGCAAGTAGATAGGACAACTCGATCCCTGTGGTAAGGGCATTATTCATGATTTAGCCTCTTTTTTCTTGAACATTTGCAGCATGCGATCGGTAACGACAAAACCACCGACCACGTTAACCATCGCCAAAATAACGGCAATTAACCCTAAAATTACGGTTAATTCGTGCCAATCCGTGCCTCCGGCGATGAGGAGCGCACCGACAACGGCGATACCGGAAATTGCATTCGCTCCCGACATCAGGGGTGTATGGAGAGTGGGAGGAACTTTATTGATCACCTCGAAACCGACAAAGGAAGCGAGGACAAATACCACTAAAGCGGTTAAAAGTTGGGCAGTCATTGGTTAAGTAAAAAGGGGATAGGGTGTGGGGTGTGACCCCCCCAAACCCCCCCGACATCGGGGGGGCAGGGGGGGTGTGGGGTGTGGGGTGTGGGGTGTGGGGTATGGGGTGTGGGGTGTGGGGTGTGGGGTGTGGGGTGTGGGGAGAATAAAGCTGCGCCTTCTGCCTTCTGCCTTTTGCCTTTTGCCTTTTGCCTCCTGCCTCCTGATAGCTAAAAAGCGGATAACTGTTCACTGAGGGCGGATTTAATGCGTTGGTTGCGGATTTCGCCGGCGTGGGTGACACAGGCACTATCAATGATGTCATCGGCAAAATCGAGGTTTAAACTGCCGTCTTTGCTGACTAGAAGTTGTAGCAGCATTTGCAGGTTTTTGGCGTACATCTGGCTGGCATTGGTGGCCACTGTGGCAGGAAGATTAACGGCTCCGACGATTTTTACACCATTTTCGATGATTTCTCGTCCCGGTTGGGTGTAGGCGCAATTTCCCCCCTGTTCCGCCGCTAAATCAACGATTACCGACCCCGGTTTCATGGTGGCGATCATTTCTTTGGTGACTAGCAGCGGGGCCTGTTTCCCCGGTACTTGGGCGGTGGTGATCACCACATCAGCCCGCTTAATTGGTTCCGTTAGGGCTTGACAAATGCGCTCCTGTGTGCTAAGGGAAACCTCTTTGGCGTAACCGTTATCGGCGACGGTATCTTCTTCTAGGGGCATTTCAATAAATTTCGCCCCGACACTCTGCACTTCTTCTTTGACTTGGGGACGAATATCAAAAGCCTCCACCACTGCCCCCAAACGGCGGGCGGTAGCGCAAGCTTGCAATCCGGCAACTCCTGCCCCCAATACCAGCACTTTGGCTGGGGCGATCGTACCGGCGGCGGTAGTCATCATCGGGAACATTTTCGGCAGCTCAACGGCGGCGAGGAGTACCGCTTTGTAACCGGCGAGGTTAGCCTGAGAGGAGAGGGCATCCATACTCTGGGCGCGACTACTGCGGGGAATTAATTCCATGCTCAAAGCGGTGATCCCGCGCTCGGCTAATTTGGCAATGCGCCGGGGTTGCCGCAGGGGATCGAGAAAGCCGATGAGAATACCACCATTTTTCAGGCGATCGATCTCGCTATCGCTAGGAGGGACGACTTTGAGAATAATATCGGCAGTTTCATAGATATATTCGCCATTTTCGCTCAGGGCTGCTCCCACGGCACTATAGGCACTATCGGCAAAGTTAGCGCTAATTCCCGCCCCATTTTCGACAATTACCTCAAATCCCGCCTTGACTAAACGGGCGACGGTATCCGGCACTAGCGCCACCCGCGCCTCGCCTTGGTCACTTTCTTTGATTACGCCGATTTTCATGGCTGGGTTTCTCCTTAATAAGTCCTTCTCTTGTCTTATGCTGTTAGGGTAAGGGTTTCGTTAAATGCGATCGATCCCCTGGGATAATTTCGAGTCAAAATTGCTTTTCACTTCCATCCTAGCTATCCTCACCTTTCTGGCTCTTTTTCGGGCTAAATCTTAGGATTATCTTCAGAATTAAAGGGTTTTGAGCGCCATTGCTTGAGATTTTTTTATAATTATGAGGTACAAAGCTTTCGTTCTGGGGAACGCCGAAACGCTTAACATTAGACGATATTCTGTCCTAGATACCAGATTAATTTATACTTCATATTTATGAGAAAGGCTGTAAGCTGTTCCTCAATTCTCCCTGACCGAGATTATAAACTAATAAGCAGAGAGACATTAAGGATAACATCTGACTGACGGACACATTTTTCAATACAAAGACAAGTACTGTTATGTGAAAGCCTCAAACTCCTGAATAAAAGAAAAGGTAATTTTGCCATAATAATCCTGACGAGCTTTGCG
>NZ_JACJQV010000122.1 GCF_014696875.1 Microcystis wesenbergii FACHB-1317
ACTTCTTTGCTGATGGATAAAAATGGGTCAGT
Source organism: Microcystis wesenbergii FACHB-1317 (assembly GCF_014696875.1). GTDB lineage: Bacteria > Cyanobacteriota > Cyanobacteriia > Cyanobacteriales > Microcystaceae > Microcystis > Microcystis wesenbergii_A. Next base: position 33 of record NZ_JACJQV010000122.1, read on the forward strand.
AACGTTCGCTCAATCCTTTACGGGGTCAGCTTTTCAGCCATATTTTCGTTACCTGACCTCAAAAAATAAGCGAACGGTGAGTCATGAATTACCTCTACTGGCGGGCGCATCGCACGGGTCATTTTCTACATCAGCCAGGGGGAGATGATTCTGCTGCACGGCAACATCGGCGAAGTCCCAAAAAACCCCAAAACAGGAAATCGATTTAGCTCTCAAGCGCAAGAAGGAACACGAAAAATATGACCGATAACCCCCATACTGGCTCTGAATTCGATGATTTTCTCAAAGAAGAAGGTCTTGACGAGGACTGTAGTGCAGCAGCACTCAAACGGGTGCGGTTGCGGCAGTTGGCTGAGGAGATGAAACGGCTCTCTCTGACAAAAACGGAGATGGCGGCGCGGATGCAGACCAGCAGGGCGCAACTCGATCGCCCCCTCGATCCGGAAAAGGCGGGCGTTTCTCTCGATACCATCCAACGGGCGGCTTCTGTGGTAGGCCGCCAATTGCGAATCGAATTGCTCTGAGGGGAATCAGAAAGTTCGGAGTGCCGCAGATGAAATTACCCAACGGGGAACTGGCAGAAATCTCGATGGAAAAACTGATTGGCTATTGCTTAAATCCAGAACATTTTAATTAATCCTAACCCTCGCCTAATTTCTGCCTTTATCAAGTGAAGTAAAATGAAAGACATCAAACTCTTAGATCTGGTTGCCATCCTCAACTCCGTCCCTCGGGAGCGATTGACTTTAGTTGAGCCAGATTATGAAGCTGTCCCCAGCTTGCCAAGCGGACAGGTGGGAACAGTGGTTGAGGTGTATGAAAAAGGTTCGCGCTATCAATATTTAGTGGAATTTTCTGACAGTCAGGGGCGGGAATATGCGATGGCTATTCTGCCAGGCGATGAGCTTCTGGTCTTGCATTATGATACTAAATCCGGGTATTAAAAACTGATTATTTATTCCCCCTTTTTGCCTTTTGCATGAGTAGAAAACGGGTTTCTCCGAGAAACCCGTTTTCTGTGCGTTACTCAACGGATTTAGTATGAACTGGAGGCGGCGTAAATTCTGCTTAAGGGAAAACGCTATGGCTCAAGTCAAGGTTTTCTATGAACCAGAAACGGAATTACTCACTGTCTTCTGGCAATCCCCTAGAAAGGAGCAGATTTGTACTGAACTGGGGGATGGAGTGATTTTGATTAAGGATTCCACCAGTGGCGAGCCGATTGGCTTGGAAATTCTCTCCTATCGCCCCGGAGACAATCGCTTTGATGCGGTGAGCGTCGAATTGGGGCAGTTGAGTCCCGTCCGTTGATATTGGTCGTTATTCTGGTTGTGCTGTAACTCCAAACTCATCTGAGCGTTGAGGGGGCGTTTCCTGGCGGAAGGAGGGGATGTCCCTATTGTCCCAGGTGAGTCGTTGGTCAGGGAGGGGAATGTAAAGATTTGTAAATTGTAGCTTTTGATACAGTTGTGGGGGGGGAGTGTGTATAGTTTTGTTGTCTGCCTTTGGGGTTGGGTGGGGCTGTTGCTTGACCTGGCTGCGAGGGGGGCGATCGTACTAAAGATTAACCATTACTTAACACAATACAATCATGAGACTTCACAAAAATATTCCTTTGTCTTTAGTAGTCGGATTAGGATCTCTTTCCATCTTGACTATGATCGGTTCTTTTGAATCAGTACAAGCAGGGGAAGTTGTAATAGTTGACATATACGAAGAAAAAAATTTCCTTGCTCTTGCACCAGGCACTTATGAAGTACCTAGTGTAAATAACATTATTTGTTTTGATATATGTACCGATCGTATAAAAAATGTTCGTATTCATAATCGTGAAAAAATTACAGTCAGTGGACCCGACTTTACAGCTGGATTCAAGAAGTATTATAATGTTTATCCTATGTTTTTTGGTATTGTACAGCCTGTAGTGCCAGGACAAAAAATTGATTTATTCTCCATATTAGCTGGAGATACGGGAACAGGGATTGGTTCTTTACCTAGCGGGACTATACTAGAAAGTGCAAATGTAATTGGAGTTAATACAGGAAATGCATATAACTCAGAAGTTACATTGATAAATGATTTAAATAATCTACCAAATTCATCTTCAAATAACACAAACATTGCATGGGATTTATCAGGTTTCTCAACAATAACTGGTAACTTCTATTTAGCTAAAACTACAATTCCACTTGAAGATATTTGCCCTATTCCCGAACCATCCGCCATCCTCAGCCTCCTCGCGCTCGGCACTCTAGGCGCAGCTTCAACCCTCAAACGCAAACTAAAGTCCACTAAATCCACCGGAAAAGAAACCACAAAAGTAGGCTAAATTGGTTCTAAAAATACGACCATTGCCACCCCTTTATTCAGTCAGTTGAAGGGGTCTATTTTTTTGCTTTCGCTTATCCAACAACTATTCTGCTTCTATTTCGCTTTCTAACACTTCTTGTAGTTGTGGCACTAAGGTCGGTAAATCTTCTTAAATAGTTGCCCAAACTCTACTTAAATTAACTTGAAAATATTCGTGAGTTGCAACATTTCTCATTCCTCCCATCAAACGCCAAGGAATAAGAGGATGGCGAGACTGAATTTCCTTTGGTACATTTCTAGTTGCTTCTCCAATAATGATAAAATCATAGAGAACCGCTTTGATAGTGGTTTGATTCTTGGCATTCCTCAAACGTCATTCCCCTTGTACGCCGTTCAATTTCCCTGATAGATTCTAAAATGTCTTGAAGGCGAAGTCGCCAATCTCTAGAAGGCATTGATAACATCCTCCAGCACAGGTTCTCGTAAATGTTCTCTTAAGGCATCCTGAGTTCCTAAATCCACAGAACATCCCAGAATATCTTCTAAATAATACTGTACTTGCAGAAGTTGAAAAAAACCACCTTCTTGATTAAATTCTACTAACAAATCTACATCACTATCGGCATCAGCTTCATCCCTTGCCACTGAACCAAATAAAGACAAAGATTTTACCCCCAGTTTTTGTAACTCTTCCCTGTGTGCGTCTAGAATTGCCAGTACCTCATCTCGTTTCATCTCTGTTTCCTTGCCCAAACCACTTAATCTGCCAAATCTTTCCAGAATAGTTATAGTGTCCAATCTTCTAATTCTAACCCTTCAATTTTACTGAAATGCTTTTGATTGTGGGTAATTAATACTAAATTATTCGCTATAGCTACTCCTGCAATTAAGAGATCGATGTCGTCAAGAGGAGTCCCTTGTTTCCTTAAGTCGGCATAAATTTTAGCTGATATCGTCACCGATTCGTCGGTTAAAAGTAGAATTTGATTCCCTTGGGAAAATTCCAAAAACTTGTCAAGCTGTTTCTGGGCATCTCGATGTTTTAAACCACTCAAGATTTCATAATAAGTAATCAAGCTAAAACTCAATTGCCTGTATTCTTGGAGATACAAATTACAACAATGAACGACCTGGGGATGATTGCGGAAAAACAAGGAAAGAATATCAGTATCAAGTAAACAAGGTTTCAAATCTCGAATCTCCGCGATAAAGAATTTTGACGACGCTGTTCTACTTCTTCACAAAAATTTCTAAAATCTTCCTCAGGAAGATCTTCCCAAATCCCCGCAAACTTCATAATTTCCTTACCTTCAGACGTAAGATGAGTTTCTAGGGCATCTTTGAGTCGATTTAAAACACCCTCTAGAGAACTATCTTGGTAATCAATCGCATCTAATTCAGGAAATTTGACTAAATATCCATCGGGATTTTTGGAGATGACAATACTAATTGTATTGACCATTTTAAGCCCTCCTATCTGACTCTAAATTTTCAGTCTTGTTGTTTTTTATCGATGGTAAATAAGGAATCAAACCTTTGCGGAATGCCTCTTCTTGTTCAGCTATGCCAAAGTGTTTGTAGAGTTCGCTTGTTAACTTAGTTGTTTACGTTTGGCAAACCAAACAACATATTCTCTCAAAAGAGGATTGCTTTCGATATGTTCGAGAAGTTTATTCATGGCTCAAAAAAGTAATATCTCATTATATCACACTTAATTCTCTGTTAATTTATTTCTTGGAGATGTCTATTAGGCCAAATCCGGTTTTAAAAAAACGGTTATAATCAGGGACGACTGAAGTCGTCACTACGAAACGAGAAGCTTGTAAACTAGACTTTCTAATGCGGATTCTCTCCAACTCAGCCCGTGCAGCTTCCAAAGTAGCCGCTTTCACCTCAAGGTCGGCGTTGCCGAAGGCACTCGCTACGCGAGACCGCAATCCTATTTCTCTGCATCTCCCTACCACCAGCCGGGTTCTTCTGTTGGGTTCCAGTTTTAGGATAAACCTCGAAAATGTGATGCTCCCCCCAAATAGACATTTGCCTCGTTTAAGGTTAGACTGAGCTTAAGTGGGAATATTTGTCTTTGCTTATGTAAGTCGGGACTAATAAAGCCGCTGCTATCTATATTTGTCTAGTTTTTTTATTGCAATCTAACAGGAGTTTAACTTATGAGTCAGATAGCTATCGATAAAATTTACGAGACAGATTTCTATCAATGGACAATGAAACAAGCCCAAGCATTAAAAGAACAAAATGTCCAAGAATTGGACTGGGAAAACCTGATTGAGGAGATCGAAGCTTTGGGACGTAGTGATTATCAAGCAGTGGTCTCCTTACTAACTCGAATTATGCAACACCATCTGAAGATTGATTACGCTAATAAGCCTGAGTGTAATCGCCATTGGCAAGCCGAAATCAAAGCTTTCTCTAACACTCTTAAGCGTCGCTACAGTCCATCAATGAAGCCTAAGCTAGAAGTAGAATGGCAAGGGATCTATTCGGATGCAGTTGACCTGTATTTGATTGACTATCCCCCTTCTGACATCCCTGAAACCTGTCCTTATCATTTTAATGATTTATTTTGATGCCAGAAACTCACCTTGATTTCTTAAAACTTAGGCACTTCCACAGACTAGAAGTCTGTTCCACACAGGTTATTTTACCTCGTTCCCAAGTTCTACCTGGGAACGCCATTTTCAGGTTCCACCTGGAGAATGATATATATGAATAAGGCAGAGCCTTGGAACCAGAATACACAGGTTATATTAGAAGTCTGTTTCACCATTAAATGAGATTAGAAATTATGTTTACCACTAAACCGATGACTACTGCTACTAAGATAAAAGAGAGGATGGAATGAAAGAGTGTCATGCGTCGCATCGCAACACTTTCAATAGATACATCTGATGTTTGGTAACACATAGCGATAGTAAAAGAGTAATACATAAAATCCCAATAATCCACAAGTTCTTGATTGGGAAAGTCTAAACCTTTGCGGTAAGCGGATGAATCTTCTGCGGATAGTTCATCGTAGTAGAGTCTGGCATAATACAGAGCGAAAAAAGTATGTACCAGAGTCCAAGACAAAAAGATCGCTAATAGGGATAATCCCATGTGCAAATTCGTCAACAAGGGAGACCATTGCTTCGAGTTGTTGAGCAATAAAGAAAGAGCAATTAACCCCATACCAGAAAATAGCAGCACAGCAAATAAAGTGCTAATACTCTTGGGTTCTTGCTGTTGAGACAAGCGAAAGGTATCTTCCGCAGTCGCTTTGGACATTTGCACTGCTAAAACACTCAAATAACTTAGTATCGCTAGATCGTAAGCCAAGAGAAACCGCAATTCCTGGTAAAATTCTCCCGTGATTAAATAAACGAAAATTGCCACTGTCAGCGTGAAGAGAAACCGGTTGATGGGAGAAGTCAGCCGAAAAATCATTTTTTGCTTGGCGGTCATTTTTAAGAGCCTTGATTTTCACAGATCTAGTTTAGTTGAAACGGTATGGGTTTCTCAGGATAGCCTAGCAGTCAATTCTCCGGTGAGAGCAGACAACTGGCCCCTCTCTTCCCTTCGGGTAAAAATGCTCGATCGAATTGGCAATTTAGTCCCAGACAAAGCCTAATCAGTTGCGCTCCTCGCGCCTGAAATAGAGATTGCGAACCTGTATTTTGGAACTTTTAAAGGTATTTGCGATATTTTTTCAATCGAGCTTCTCCAATAACGGCTAGGCGCTGCACATCGGCAAGGCATTGCTCCAACTCGGCGATCGCCTGCCTTTGCCCCGCTGCCAACTCTTGCCATTGTGCCTCAGACTCTGGGGTTTTGGGGAACGCCACCGGCGCACCACTGCCGGTGCTGGCAGCGCAATCTATGGTTGCCGGACTGTGGACGTACCACCGCCTCAGCCAAGCTGAACCGATCGCTGCCACCGGCTGTAAGGCGGCGAGGCAATCTTCTAGTTTCTCGATCGATTCAGCCTGCTCTTGACACTGGCGCTGCCAAGAATTGACGGGTAAGGCTTCCAGCTGCCGATAAACTAAAGTTTGGCTCGTTATCTCGTTTAGAGGATTTTTATCATCTTTACTTTCCCCTGTCTGGGGACTGATCACTGTTTTGGTCCGTCCCACCTTTGCATCGGCCAGATTTTCCCTCACCGGCAATTTTTCTTCCGAGGGACGAGAAACTTGTTTTTCCGCTTTGAATTCGGCTTTCTGGGGGACTTCTGCCCCTGGGTTCGCCGAAGCTGCGGCCTTGCCGATCGCGGTTGCCAGTTCTTGCTCTAATTGCGCGGGAGAAATTTTCCCTTCAGCAAAGGTGACAATGATTGAGTTAGCCAAGGGGTTGATGCGGACGCTGGTAACGCCTTCTAGAGCAGCGATCGCTCCCTGGAGAATATTTTGTCCTGTTAGGTTTTGGCGCAGGAAAGGGACACGCAAGCGGATTCGCCCAGGAAGTGAGCTAACCACTTGATAGGAGATTGGGGGGGTAGCATTTGTGGAAAATTCAGACGTGCCACCAAATAGCATATTGACACTCCCGTCGCTAAAAGCGAAGGATTCTTGGTTCATAGAGTTTCCTTAATCTGGCAGGACGTATCCAGCATTCGCCAGAGGGAATCTCTCCCCAAGCGTATTAGTTTCGGTGTGTCCCACCGTACTTAGTCCCTTTTTGAGAATGTTGATAGCGGCGTTAATGTCTCTATCTTCTACATAACCACAATGGGGACAAGTATGGGTTCTCGTAGATAGAGATTTAGGGACTTTTTGACCACAATTAGAACAATTTTGACTCGTGTTATGGGGGGCTACTGCTACCGTAGCCTTACCATATTTAAAACCAAAATATTCTAACCATTGTCGAAAAGTTGACCAAGCCACATCATTGATAGATTTAGCTAGTTTAGAGTTTTTTACCATGCCTTGAATATTTAAGTTTTCGTAGGCGATGAAATCGTTAGATTTAATGACGCGCAATGCCTCTTTTTCGACAAAGCCTTTACGTTGCCTACTTATTCTTAAATGCTTTCTAGCATATCTCTTTCTAGCCTTTTGGTAGTTGTTTGATTGGGGTTGACCTTTTCTAAACTTTTTAACCCCCCCAACCCCCCCGACGTCGGTAGGGCAAGGGGGGGTCAGACGATTTAATCTTTTTTCTGCCTTACGATAGTATTGCGGTATCTCTACCGTTTCTCCATCACTGTTAGCGTAGAAAACTTTTAAACCTACATCCAATCCCACACATCTTTTAGTCGGTTCTAGGGGTTTAGCATATTCCCGAATATCAACGCTAAGACAAAATTGGACATAATAACCATCTGCTCGTTTAACAATCCTAACTCGTTTAATTTGGTCAATAGGGTAAAAGTTTAGGTCTCTAGTTCCTTTTAGTTTAACCGTGCCAATGTTTTTCTTATCTGTGAAAGTGATTTTCTTTCTATCCTCCGATAATTGACCTCCAGAGTTTTTATATTCCACAGAACGATTATTTTTCTGAAACTTGGGATAACCTTTTTTACCTTTAACCTTTTTCTGACAATTGTCATAGAAACGAGCAATAGCTGACCAAGCTCGTTCTGCCGATGCTTGTCTGGCCGTAGAATTTAGAGTATCGACAAACTTGAACTGCTTGGCGAGAACTGCACAATATTTATTGAGAGAATATTTATCGATTTTGTCTTCTCTCTTGGCATCCATCCAAAGCCTTAAAGCCTTATTACGGATGAATTGTACTGTACGAATAGCTTCATCAATGGCAGAACACTGACTTGGTTTGACCACGGCTTTCATTTCTAAGACAATCATTGTTTATCAACCTCAAACAACTTATTTTATCTTAACCTTTAGAGCATCGGATTGTCAAGATTTCAGTGAACATTGAGCTTTTACATTGAGCTTTTACATTGAAGCCCCTCGAAATGTGTCGAAATGTCGTGCTTCGTGTCACTGAGCTTGTCGAAGTGCTGTTTTATACTGGTCGGGGTTTCATCCCGTCGCTAAAAGCGGGGGTCTTTACCCCGACATTCAAGATAAATCCCCGCTGCTCGCCAAGACATTGACTGCGAATTCTTTGAGTGCGACGACGCAATGCTGTCCGAAATATCCTAACCCACAGACTAAAAATTGATCTAGTTTTAAGTTGCCATTACTGAAGTTAGGAGAGTTCACATTTCCCTCCGACTAATTTTTAGTTTCTGGTAAAAACTGAATGATATGTTTTCTAAATTCGTCAGCGACTTCTTTGGCCTCTTCTAAATACTTTTCATAGCGATGGGGATCTTGTAAAATATTAATTCCCCCTTGATTAAAGTCTTTTTTTTCTGCCCATTCTCGGGCAATTTCTTCAATGGGGTCGCAACAGAGATGAAGTGCCTTCTCAACGATTAGCTCTTTCAAATGTTCGTGCATATATTCTCGGGTCATTGTTGAACTACTCCTTAAGTAGGGTCTGCTGAAAAAGTTTTTCGTGGGGGCAGGGTGTAGGGTGTGGGGTGTAGGGTTTTACCCATTTTCATCTGGTAAATTACCTAATTTTCGGGGAAAAAGTCCCCGAATTTTCGCCCCGATCACTCTCGGCTGGAACTTTTTGAGGTCAAAAAAGTCTAAAAGTCTTATCCAACAAGTTTTTTAGATTTATTCAGCCAACCCTAATTAATTTTGCTTAGGTATTTGATACTTTCCTTGAGATTTTAAAGGAGGGGGCTAAGAGAATGCCCCCCTACAAAATTGCAGTTATCGAGTGGGTTTCTCGATCGGTCAATTAGGGATTAGGATTGGGACGTTTCCTCTACGGAAGTGATTTGAGTCGTATTTCTTGCCGCCGCTGTTTCCGCTTTCGCTTCTGCCACTAAATCTTGCCAAGATTGACCAGCTTCGACAAAAGTAGCTTGCAGTTTTTCACTAGCTTCCATTCCTAATTTGATCCCGCTTTTGGCCGCATTGCGACCGGTATCTGTAATAGCTTTGCCGGTCTGGGGACTGGCTAAACTAACTAGGGAACCCAATACTAAAATTGCGACGACTCCAACACCACCAACAACCAGTAATTCTTCCATAAAAACCTCCTGAATGAGTTGTTCACTATTAACTGTCTATTTTTCGCTAGTTGCCTTAGCTTTTTTAGCGGTTCTGATTTCGGCCTGTGCTTCCGCTACCAGATCGTTCCAGGATTCGCTGGCCTCAGCTAGATAGGTTTGCACGGTGTCAGCGGCCTCTGCACCCCACTTGATTCCCTGTTTAGTCATGTCGCGCCCGGTTTCGGCGACCTTTTCCCCAGTTTCAGGGTTGCTTAAGGCCCCAATAGCGGGGGCAATCGCCAGTGCCGCCAAACCAACCCCTAGGGCGAAAATCGGTTCAATACCTAATAAAAATTCCATGAGACCTCACAAATTTGCTCGATTTTGGATTTTGACTGTTAGACGTTCGCCGCATCTCGATAGGTCGTCTTCTCGCCACCGAGGGCCGGGCGCAAGCCGTTCAGTCCGGCTAAAATTGCCGAACCATTATTGATGATAATCGCTAGGATCGGATCGAGGGCAAAGAGGACCCCCACCGCCAGCGCCCCAAAGTTAGGAATTCCCACAATTAAGGCATTTTGGTAGATAATGTCCATCACTTGCTTGCTGATCTCGATCGCATGGGTCAAGCCGCTGAGATCGTTATCCATCAGTACCACGTCGGCAGTTTCCCGAGCGATATCGCTCCCTGCGGCAAAGGAAATCGAGACATCGGCATAGGCAAGGGCGGCGGAGTCATTAATGCCATCGCCGATAAAGGCAACGGTTTTCCCTTGCGCTTTCAGTTGCTGCACCACTTCCACCTTCCGTTCTGGGAAAGCTTGGGCGTGGACTTCATCCCGGCGCATTCCTAACTCTTGGGCCACCGCATCCGCTACCTGCTGCACATCGCCGGTGAGCATATGGGTGCTGATGCCCTGCTGGTGTAACTCAGCAATTACCCCGGGGCTTTCGGTGCGGATCGGATCGGCATACATGATAACGCCAATTAGGATGCCATCCCGGGCCACATAAGCCAGAGAAACGCCTCCCGTCTTAAACTGCTCACTGGCCCTAATGTCGATCCCTTCCGTTTTCATAAAGCGGCTGCTCCCCACCAGCAGCTGCCGCCCTTCGATTTGGGCGACCACTCCCAATCCAACCCGATAATCCCACTCCTCGCAGGTTTTCGTTTCCGTCCCCTGTTGTTGGGCCTGTTGGACGATGGCATGGGCAACGGGGTGGCTCAACCCCTGTTCCGCCGAGGCCGCCAGACAGAGAATTTCTGCTGGGGTAACTCCCTCGGCGGTAACTTGAATGTCGGTGACGGAAGCATTGCCCTGGGTCAGGGTTCCCGTTTTGTCAAAGACGACGCAATCGACTTTTGCCAACATTTCGATCGCCCGGCCGCTGCGGATGTAAACCCCGGTCCGGGCAGCGTATGTTAATCCAGCTAAGACGGCGGTGGGGACAGATACGCGGATGCCAGTGCCGAAGTCGAGGGTGATAATGGCCGTTGTCCGGGCTAAATCTCCCGTGAATGCAAAAATGCCGGCCCCAATCAGTAGGGTGGGCAACACGGCAATGTTGGCAAATTTGGCGGCATAGTTTTCTACGCGGGTGTCGTGGACGGGAGCGGCTTTCATCAGTTCTACGACTACCCCGGCGCGGGTATTATTCCCCGTCCTTTCCACGAGAATTGCCAATTGTCCCTCTACTAACAGGGTGGAAGCATAGACCTCATCATCTACTTCCCGGTGGACGGGAACCGATTCTCCCGTCAGTTTCTGTTGGTCAATTAGTCCCTGTCCCCGGATAATCTTGCCGTCGATGGGAATTAAATCTCCCGGATAGACGATGACGAGATGGCCTTCTTTTACGTCTTTGAGGGGAACTTGCACTTCTACGCCGTCCTGTTCGATCCAGGCATATTTGCCCAAACTGTCCAGTAAATCTAGGGTCTGACGTTCGCTGGAGCGAGCGGTGACATCGCGAATTACTTCCCCAGATTCGATCAAACTGATCATGAAGGCGGGGGGAATGAAATGGCCCTGGGCGGCGCTGAGGGTGATGGCAAGGGAGTCGAGGAAATCGACAGTCAATTGTTTTTCTTCGCTGATGCCTTCCCAAGCTCGACCGTAGGCGGGCAGACAGGCGGCTAAAATTAACCCCCCAACGAGCAAGGGGGGGAGTTCTAGGGGAACGGCGACAAGAGCGAGGGCTAAACTGGCAGCGGGAATGCCCAACCGCTCCCAATAGTTAATTTCGTGGGATGTGGGTGCTGTCGCTGCCTTGGTGGTTAGGAGATAGCCGCGATCGGCTTCTTCCATCGAGAGTAGGATATATTCCCGTAGTTGTTCGGGGGAAATTTCCTCGTAATTGTATTCAATAATCAGGGATTCAGCCGCCTCATTGCAGCGAACTTGTCCGATGACATTACTATCCTCTAATATTGCCACTAAGTTGCTGGCATAGTCAGGATCGTAACCCAGGCGCTCGATCTTGACCCGCCAGCGTCCTTCGAGGGAGTGAAGGAGTTGATAGTCTTGGGAAAACCTGTGAGCTTCGGGGACAATTGCCGCGGTTTCGTTAAGTATGTCCGGTTGGACAATTACTTTTTCTGTAGTATCTGTCAAGGTCATCTTAATGGGTGTTGATTAGTATCTGCCTGACACTGGCATCGACCATTTTTTATTGTCAGGAGGGAAGACGGGGAATCAATCCAGAACTCGTGTCTGCAAGCAGGCTGTCTGTACTTCGTCGAGATTAGTGGCAAACCCCAGTATAGTTGACATTACCGTGCTGAAGTTTAAAGACGCGATCATTGTTGTCTAAACTAAAGCTTAGAGGAGTACCAGCTTGACTCTTGCCTCTAAAGGTATTGTTGCCCTGATAGGTTGTTAGAGCTAGTCCCACGGGTTGCATTTGTGGGGGAGTGGCCGCTCCAAAGGCATCAATCGTGATAGATTGATGTTCTTTGTCGATAATCACCACGTCTCCTTCGGCAATGTCCGTCACTGATTCCACTATTGTTAAGGCAACGGGCCGTTTTCTCTGGATCGATGCGTTATCAATGACAGAGGTATAAAAATAGATTTTCGTTCCTTTGTCTGTCTTCCCCCTAGCAACGCAGAGAATGGCATTTCCTAGACTGGGTGCTTCGGCTAAAACAGGCTTAATGGACAAGCTGGGCAAGGAAAGCAAGGTTACAGATGCTAACTAAGAGTGCGGCTTTGTTAGGAATTTTTAACATTTTTCTGCAAGGGGTAAATTAACTTCCAGTCATCATACTAAAAAAAGTGAAATTTTGCCATAGTCTTGAGACGGATCGTTTTTTTTCTCACTGGGTAGTGATTCGCTAGTAGTGGTGATCCGTCTTGCTTATCTGGTATGAAGTGTGTAAAGTATTTATCTCAAATGTCGGGGTGAAGACCCGAAGCACTTAGCGCGACGGGATGAAACCCCGACCAATATAAAACAGCACTTCGACACATTTCGACAGGCTCAATGTAAAAGCTCAGTGACACGAAGCACGATTAAAAATAAGCGTCCAGTCTCCTGACAAAATCTCGAATAACTTCTTCTTTTAAGGGTCTTGACCGTTCGGCGGTTCGGACCTCGGCTTGAGCTTTTGTCGAACGCAAAAGCTCACCGTCGAAGCCTGATACCATTTTTCTTTATTCTTGGCAGGTATCTTACCCCCCCTTGCCCCCCCGACGTCGGGGGGGTTGGGGGGGTTAGGGGTGAGGGCGATTAACCATCTCTGCCATTACTTATGAAAAATGGTATGATCTCACGGCCGAAGCCTTGACAATTAAAGATATGGGGTTCTACTCAATAGTTCGGCGTTGCTGATTTAGGGTATGATTAAGGGAGAAGGCAAGCTACCAAAAATCACCCTGATCAAGCGCAGAAATTAGGCAATGTCCTGAATGTCAATCCGATCATATCAACAAAAATGGTCATAAAAAAGGAAAACAGAACTATATTTGTGTGAACTGTGGAAGACAATTCATAGAGGTTTATGAACCCCAGAGAGGTTATTTTTGAAGAAATGAAACGGGAATGTCTAAAAATGTAGGTTAATGGTCTGGGTTTTCGAGCCATTGAAAGGGTTAAAAACGTCCATCATCCGACAATTATGAATTGGGTTAAACAAGTCGGCAAACTCTTACCGGATTATTATGACCCACAAACAATTCCCGATGTGGGAGAATTAGATGAATTAGAAACATTTGTCGGCTCAAAAAAAACAAATCTGGTTAGGGACAGCGGTAGACCACTTGAAAACAGGGATTTTAGGATGGGTTTTAGGCGGTCTCGCAAGGCGAGTGCCTTCGGCAACATAGTGCTAAAACTTTTGCGGACTTATGGGAAGTTGTTAGTCGGTGGAAATGTCATTTTTAGGTGACAGATGGATGGAAAGTTTATCCTAATTTTATCCCCGACGGAGATCAGATTATTAGCCAAACCTATAGGACTAGAGTAGAGGGAGAAAATCCTAGGCTAAGACATTATTTGGCTAGGCTACATCGAAAAACTCTTTGTTATTCTAAGTCTGAACAAATGCTAAGACATTCAATTCGATTACTAATTCACTACCTAAAATTTGAAGATGTTCTAGTTCCTTATTCAAATCCTAGAAATTATTTTCCTCCGAATGCTCGCCCTTTCGCCTAATCATACCTTAATTCAGCAACGCCCGATTTTTCTTTTTCTTGGCTTTTCCCTGTTGTCTGCTTCCGCCAAATACACCTGTTCAAATTTCTCTAACAAGGTCTCAAACGCTCTTCTATTGAGTCCTGTGGTCGCTCTCAAGAGTCTATCTTGATGCAATATTCTGCCAATGTTCAGCATTCAAGGGGATATCCAATCATTGTTTCTTCCCCATTATGCCACTATTACGCAACAAGTCTAGTATATATTTAGGGTAAAAGTTCAGGAATAAGAAGTTTATTGAGCATTTTGCTTGACTTTTAGGGAATTATCGGTAATATCAACGGCGATTCTGACTTAGCGATCGCTATCTTCTAAATATCTCTGCAAATCTTTGGTACGCTGCTCGGTGACAGCTGCCAAACAATTACTGTAAATCATGGGAGCTATAGAGCCTCCCTCAAACGCACTTCTTTCAAATTCGCAACTGCTGTCTCTAAACTTAATCCAAGCTTGTTGGGCGCTAATTAATTTTTGTTTGCGAGCAGCTGACAGTTTTGGCAGTAGTTGTCGATAAACTTGATTTAACTTGCGATCGGCGTTTTGATAAGCGATGCTGGCACAAATGTTCATTTCTCTTTGAGTCTGGGGATTGTTACAGTTAGGGCGTTGAGCTAGTTGTAAGTTCGTCGCTGCAGATGTGGGACTTGCAATGGCACGGGTACCCATCCCGACAGCCAACAAACTTGCTATGCTTAATACGGTTAGTAAAAACTTATCCATGGCTATTTATTTTAATGATGGTAAGAATAAAATAACAGAAATGCGATCGAACCGACCATAGCTTTTTCATTCTGCTCAATTCGTTGGTTGGCTTGGTTAACTATATTTCATTATTTCCAAAAAAGTGGGTGGGTGGAACTAAATATAAGATGAACGTAGGTTGGGCTTCGGCCGTGAGCTTTTGCGTTCCACAAAAGCTCACGCCGAGGTCCGAACGGTTGAAGCATGAAACCCAACGCCTGCTCATGTTACGCTACCCCTAACCCATCCTACAAATAATTTTGCCTCCCTACTTAACTCTATTTCATGATTTCCAAAAAAGAAAATCAGAGGAGTTGATAACTAAAAAACCCAGATGGGAACTCGTTTATAAGCAGGAGTCCCACAGCGAGGGTCGATTTTAGCTTTGAATAAAACATTGGCTTCGGGATAAAACATAAAGCCAACACCTTCGCGAATCGGACCGAAAATAATTTCAATATTCTCTAATTTACCGGCATCTCCTTGAACAGTGACTCGTTGATGTTCTTGAAAGCTGGCTTTTTTGGCATCTTCGGCGTTGATCAATAAACAATGACGGTGAGGCATTCCTCGATATTTATCGCCCACTTGATAAACGACGGTATTATGTTGTCCATAACTGCGTCCTGTTCCGAGAATCAGGGCAATTCCGGGGGCATTTTCTGGTTGGTTGAAATCTTGCTTTTGCGGTGCTTTTAAAGTGGGTAAAGGGGTGACAGACATTTGCGCTTTTCCGGTCGATGTTGGAAAATGGGGTTCGGTAAAAATCCGTCCGCTAATGGTAAATTCTGTTTGGGTTTGATCTAATTGCCCGCTCTTTTCATAACCCGGAATCGTTTTGGCGATTAACTGACGAATATAGGCGGTATCGTGTAATCTCGACCAATCAATTGGGTTTGTGCCTAAAACCTTGACGGCAATATTTGTTAATAGTTCTACTTCCGAGATGACATCCACATCGGAACCTTGTAGATGACTGCTTCCCCGCTCGTTAAAACGGACAAAATTATTGCCCGATTCGGTGGTTGTCGGGTGAGGATTTTCAAAACGAGCGAAGACAGGTAAAATTACCGTATTTTGTCGGGCTAATCCCTGAAAATGTCCTAAATTTGGCTTGGTGGCTACATAGAAAATCGTATCAATTTGTGCCAAGGCTTTTTTGGCTTGAGTTAAATCTGGATTTGCCCCATAAAGATTACCTCCCAAACAGAAAAGGGTGTTGATTTTTCCCCGTTCGGCAGCTTCAATTAATGCCCTGGTATCATAACCGCCGGTTATATTTAATGGCTTTCCTAAAAGTTGAGCAAGTGCCTCGGCGATTTCCTGACGTAATCTCACCGTAACGCCCATAGAACCGAAGCCCTGTACATTAGAATGACCTCTGATTGGCATGGTTCCGGCTCCGATTTTGCCAGCATTTCCCGTCATTAAAGCGGTATTGGCAATACTGATAATATTATCTACCCCGTTTTCCTGTTGTGTAACGCCCATCGCCCAAGCGAAAACCACTCGCTCTAAATTACCGAAAAGGGCGGCGGTTGCTTCAATTTCTTCTCGGGACAAACCGCAGGTTTTAGTAATGGTTTCCCAGGGTATTTGTCGGGCGTAATCTATAACAGATTGCCAATTTTCTGTATGGGATTTGAGATAATCCCACCGCACTAAATTTTGTTCGATCAAAGATTTTTGTAATCCGACGAATAGGGCGGTATCGCTACCCGGAATCGGCTGTAGGTAGAGAGTAGAAATATCGGAACCGCCCCGCAATAGGGATTTAATCGGAAAAGCGGGCGAGGAGAATTTGACCAATCCGACTTCAATTTGCGGGTTAATAATAATAATTTTACCGCCGCGATCACGAATTTGAATTAATTCATTCATCAGGCGAGGATGATTAGCGGGGGCGTTAGAACCGATCAATACCACACAATCGGCTTGTTTTAAACTTTCCAGACTGACCATTGAAGTCCCGGAGCCGAAAACCTGTTTTAAGCCTACGGTCGAGGCGGCATGACAGAGATCGGAACAATCGGCTAAATTATTACTTCCTAATGCCCGGAAAAACAATTGTAAGAGATAGGCGGCTTCATTAGAAGAACGTCCAGAACTATAGGAGGCAATAGTCTCGGACGGTTGACGAAAAGCTTGTTCGGCTAATCGATAAACTTCTTCCCAACTAATACGTTGATAGTGACTTTCTCCGGCTTTTAAGAGGACGGGATAACTGAAACGACCCAAGCGATCGCATTCTAAGGAGGTTAAGGACTGTAATTGAGCGAGATGATAGGTTTGAAAAAAATCGGTTTTAATACCTGGCATTAATTCGGAAGTAATCGCCTCGACACTTTTGAGACAACGTTGCAGACTTTCCCCCGCTTCGTTGACAAAACCGCCCTTTTGTCCTCCCGTTCCCCAAGCGCAAGCTAAACAGGCACTTTTATGATTCAAGGTTTGCCAGAGTTTAACCCCTTGAGGAGAGAGGGTTTTTTCTGCCCAATATTGTAATATAGGAAAACCCCCGCCCGCCTCAATTTTGTTGGATGTTTCTCGTTCGTTCATCGTTTTTTTCTCCCGATTTTTTCTCAAATCCCTCCGATAGGGAGAGTGTACCCAGTACAGTTGAGTTTATCACCATTTTTCAAAAAGTGCATCAGCAACGCATAAATGATCGGGTAAGCTACGGTTAGTTGTTGACAATATCTCCTGATTGTGATTTTATCAAACTAGGGAGAGGTCTATTAAAATGATAATTCCGATAAATAAAAATGAAGACTTTCAACATTTAGAAGAGATGATTGTTAACGAAACGGATATCTTCGATATCTCGCGTTGGGTCAACTTCTCCACGCACTCCTTACTTGCTGTCCAGACAGGGGAGCGTCTGTGTTAAAGCCGGACTTGACAGTAACCTCAACGGATAAACTACCATCAGGGTTTAGGGATGATTCTTCATGGTTTGGACGGGCTGGAGTTTTAATTTTCCCTGAGTCTTTCTAACAATTCCTCACGGGATAAATTTGCCAAAGAAAGAAGCAATCCGGTGCGTTCCGAGATAGGAAGTTGGGCGATCCGTTCCACCAGACCAGATAATTCCGAATCTAGGCTGCCAAAGCGTCCTTCCAGAAGACTGGCTATCATAGAGTGACGTTCTTCTATTTTCCACTCTTCCCTTTGTTGTAAATAAGCTGGTGATAAGTTCATGATGTCCTCCTGTTCTTCTGTACTTAAATTATCTCTCAACTCTAAATTCTTGCGCCAGTTGGCCAGAATTTCCAGTAAATTCTCTCGAAAAGGATTGCGTTCTGGCAGTTCAACTAACTCTTCAACTGCTCGTTTTTGAGTTCCTCCTTTACCTAATACCCTCAACCATAAGGTGTCTTCAATTACTGGTAATTGATGAATGACAATGATGCCCGCTTTGAGAGACTTCGCTAAAAAGTAAACCCCTGTTAACCAATTACTCTCATCGCTGTGAGTCCCGAAATCTTCAATCATTCTAGCTGAAAAGGTGGGCGTTAGAATCCATAAGAAAGGCAATTCTGCGACCGTCAGAGTTTTGTTTGACCGTTTCGCTTTTCTCAAGACATCCCCATGAACCGTGTATAACTTTGACAAACAACTGCGAATCTCTACCTCGGTCGGGGGATTGCGGAAAGGTTCAAACAAACAGGAAGTAGCCGCCATTTTTCCGAGTAATCCTAAAGGTAACTCAGTGGAAGGAGGTGAGCTAAATGGTTCAAACCAGACATCGATTTCTTGAACCTCACTTTTTACTTTCTTACTTTTTATAATCGTCCCTAGAGGTGTTAGTAATTCCTCCAGATATTCCTTAGCAAATTGGTCATGAATTTGGCGAGTCATTAAAATTAATAATCAAGCATAAAAAGGACGGTAATAATCTTATTATATCATTAATTAAAAAGGAATCCAATCGACAATATCGATCCATTCTTCTGCTTCGGTAGTTTCCCAAATCATAATTAATTCTTCGGCTAGTTTTCTCATTGTTGTGGTGGGACGTATCCAAAACAGTCCCCAGATTTGTTGATTTTTTTGCTAATATTCTTCTAAATGTTCAGGCATACTGGTACGATTATCTGTCACCAAGAGTCGTTGAGATAATCCTAAATACTGTAAAACATCAGGGTCAAGAGTTTCTAACGGTGGTGTATTCGGCTCTCTAACGCGTAAAATATCTATCTCTGGATTTAACCTTAAGACAGCAATTTTCAAGCGGGGGGATAAGTTTTCATCCAGTAAAAACTTGATTTTCATACCCTGACAGAATCTTGCCTTTGCTGTTTAATTTTTCTCATCTTTTCTCGTTGAAGTGAAGGATGTTTTAAGGATTCATGATAGCGAGTCTCTCGCCAATTCTGGAGGCGCAATAAATAAGCATCAATTTTTTGCTGATTCTGTAAATAATAAGTAATGGTAGCGTAGATTTTCTCTAAACTTAGATCGGGATAGATAGTATTTATTTCTTCTGGTATAGCCTTCCAAGAAATAAAAGAGTACGTTGTCAATTCCGAGGCGATGACCCTTGATTCTAATAGACATCTCCAAAAATTATAACCCAGTCACAGCTTGCTTTTGGTTTATGTAAGCTTTTACGCATTTAAGTTACATTGACAGCATTACCCTTATTTTTAAGTTTTCTACTCCATTTAATAATCAATCCCCCTTCATTTAAAAGCTGATTGACTACTTTTTCCAGTTCTTCTTTATAGAGATAGGGTTAACTGCGATCGCTGGCTTTCAAGGTGCTGTTTCTCCCTATCCCTGGCAGCGATGACCTGACCTTTCTTGACCACAGAACCTTCCTGTACTTTCAATTACTGGGGTTCGGAAACCTTGACAGTGACGGTGAGGCGGCGCGGTGAAGCGATTGCGTCTTCTTGAGCGATGCCACTTTGGGCTACAGCAGGCTGGGGTTGGGGGGATTAGGCTTTGAGGTTGGGGAGGGCAATCACCAACACAGTCAGGCTGGCAAGTCTTATTAGGAGAAAGTTGGCGACGTTCATGGCATAGGTGAGACACTGGGAGGTTTAATTATTTAGTATCGCCTTTTTGTTTCTTTTTTAAAATAGAACCCGCACCTAATCCTCCCAAAGCCAATAAGCTTAGGATAGAACTAGGTTCAGGTACAATAGATACTTGAATGCTAGATGCAGAACCAAGAAATGTCGTACTGCCCGTATTGGAAAACGCGAAGAGATTGAAAGTGGTACTGCCAGGCGTAACAGGAGTACTGCTAGGATCGACAGCATTACTGATAAAGTAGTAGGGATTGTTGCCGGAGGCGGCGGTATTGGTGTCTAATATACTCAGGGTTTCAGTTAGGGTATTAAACTGGAATAGGAAAAAGTTGTCGTTCGAGATGCCATTGACTACGGAACTACCGCTATCAAGCAAGTTGTTGGCGGGATCGAAAACTGAAAGCGAAAGGAACTGCAAGGAAGTCGTCGGGCCTGCTCCATTTTCGGAAATGATATTGGGGGCGGTGTTTTCGTTATAGCTGAACACCCCCCTTGCTGAATAGCCAGTATCCCCTTGCCAGTTAAAATTGAAAGAGATGGCTTGGGCTTGTTGCGCCGCCACTGACAAAGTAATGGTAGCAGCGGCGGTAGCAGTGAGTTTGGTCAAGAGATTCTTCATGATGATTCCTACTAAGATAGACAGGGAAACTCGACTCAATTAAATTTAAGGAAATTTTATCTTATTTGGCTCACATTATTGGCAGAAACGTTGAATCCTGTAATAAAACTTTACATTGACAAGCATAATACCCCTATAACATCAAATTTTAAATTGAATAGACAATCCTCCGGAACCAGTGTACATAGCTAATAT
>NZ_JACJQV010000123.1 GCF_014696875.1 Microcystis wesenbergii FACHB-1317
TCAGTTATCAGTTATCAGTTATCAGTTATCAGTTATCAGTTATCAGTTATCAGTTATCAGTTATCAGTTATCAGTTATCAGTTATCAGTTATCAGTTATCAGTTATCAGTTATAGTCATTTCAATTAAGATTGAGAATATAAATGCCAGAGTTCATAAGGTTTTCATCGGTCTAGAGTGGATCAGAATTATCTGAAATGACTATATCAGATGTGAGTTATCACTAACCCAGGCGGGCGTTGGGTTTCATACTTCAACCCAACCTACGTTCTGATTACTAATTACTAATTACTGTTCACTGAAAGGGGTATTCGTGAGAGAGGAAGGGTAAAGAGATTAATTCTCCTGTTGCCTCGCCGATTTGTACTTTTAAACCCTCTCCCCCCGCTTTTGTTTTCACATAACCCAAGCCAAAATCTTCCAGCACACTGGTGAGTAAACCGACTTTTTGCGCTTCTAAAATAATCGGGGTATTGCTGGGGACGGGTTGGCTGAGTTTTATGCCCCAAAGTCTTTGTTTTACGCCTTTATAGGTGTTGAGACGGGCGATAGTTTCTTGACCAATATAACAGCCCTTATCAAAGACAATCGCTCGCCATAAACCGGCCTCTAAAGGGTTATAATCTTCAGTTAATTCTCGATCGACTGCCGGTCGTCCCTGATGGATTCTCAGGTATTCCCACACCTGTTCATCGGCGGGAGTAACGCCATTTTTAATTAAATTTTCCCAGAGGGGACCGGCTTCGGCGGCGGCAACGATTAAAGTATATCCGGGTAGGTCTAAGCCGGTGCCGACGGCCACTCTCAGGGGGGGGTCAGAAAGGAGATAATGACTATGCTGCACCCCCGTTAAAATCTGCTCTGGAACGGCTATTTTTTGCAGGTATTGCCCGCTTTCAGTACCGATTAGGGTGAAAATGCCAAAATTATCGGTTAAGTCGCTAATTTCCACCTTATCGAAGGGGAAAATATAGCGATCGATCAATTCCAGTAAAAATTGACGACGTTGGGGAGAAACGAGGATGAGGAGGGAATCATCGCCGGCGTAAACTGTGACAAAATCGAGGGTACGACCGGTAGAGTTAAGGAAAATTGTCTCACAACCTTGACCCGGTTTCAGGCGATCGATCGCGTTACTGGTTTGATTGTGGAGAAAACGCAGTCGGTCCTGGCCTTTTAATTCTAATAAACCCCAATCGGAGCGATCGATTAAAATTGTTTGGGATGCTAAACTTTGGGGATCATTGTGGTAATCTTTCAGAAAATTAGCGGCATACTCTGCCTTGATCGTTTCTAACGCTGCTTTCATTGGGGTAAATTAGCGAATAATCGGTTAATAATACGCTCGGTTTTTGTTTCCAAACTCTGCCAATCTAGTTCACCGGTGGGGTCGAGGAGACTGGTATCGATGGTGACGCTCTCTCCTTCATCGGTGGGATAATCGAGAAAACAGACTTGAAAACAAAGTTCCCAAATATTTACAGTAACGGAGCGATCGAGATAAGTCAAACAGAGCAGATAACTGGGATAGGGATCTTGAATTTCTGTATAAGTTCCTTTCCAGAGGGAATTTTCTAACTGTTTACGCAGATTATCCAGCACCCGAATAAATGCCGGCTGCATTAACAATTGTGCCTGTTCCCAAGCGATAATATCTTTAAATTTTGGATTCATCTTATCAGTTATCAGTGATCAGTTATCAGTTATCAGTGATCAGATTTGAGGATTAAGTGGGGGGATACCCCTGCCACCCTTGATAAGGGGGGATCTGGCAATTTTTAACACCCACCTACTTATTAAGTGAGCAATATTAAATAGACAAAGACATACATTTCAGCCATAGAACTATTTTGTTTTACTCTTGGAGATGTCTAATGGCATTAACAGTGCTGTCTTTTCACTGTTCACTGTTCACTGTTTACTGATAACTGATAACTGATAACTGATAACTGATTTAGGCTGTTACTAGGGTTGCTTCCTTAGCTGCCATCATTTTCATCAGGTCTAACATCCGGCAGGAGTAACCCCACTCGTTATCGTACCAAGAGACGACCTTAAAGAAATTGGCATTAAGTTGAATGCCAGCTTTAGCATCAAAGATACTGGAATGGGGGTCGGTGATAAAGTCACTCGATACCACTTCCTCATCGGTATAACCGAGGATACCTTTCATCGGTCCTTCGCTGGCGGCTTTCATAGCGGCGCAGATTTCCTCGTAACTGGTGGCTTTTTCGGTTTTAAAGGTTAAATCCACCGCCGAAACGTTGGGAGTTGGCACACGGAAGGCCATACCGGTTAATTTGCCTTTTAGGGAAGGAATAACTAGGGTTACTGCTTTGGCTGCTCCCGTGGAGGAGGGGATAATATTTTGACCAGCACCGCGACCACCGCGCCAATCTTTTTTCGATGGACCATCCACGGTGGGTTGAGTGGCGGTCATCGAGTGTACTGTGGTCATTAATCCTTCCGCTAGTCCGAAGTTATCGTTAATAACTTTGGTGATCGGGGCTAAACAATTGGTGGTACAACTAGCGTTAGAGACGATCAGATCCTTAGCGGGATCGTATTCATTATCGTTAACGCCTAGTACAATAGTACGAATTTTGTCGGGATCTTTGGTGGGTGCGGAGATAACCACCCGTTTGGCCCCTGCTTCTAGGTGTTTTCCTGCTCCTTCGGCGGTGGTAAATAAACCGGTGGACTCGACCACATAATCGGCCCCGGTTGCACACCAGGGCAGTTGAGCGGGGTCTTTAATCGAGTAACAGGGGATAAACTTACCATCCACGACGATGCCATCTTCTTTTGCTTCTACCGTACCCTGAAAACGTCCGTGGGTGGAGTCGTATTTGAGCAGATAGGCAATATTATCGGGGGGTACGAGATCATTGATACCAACAAACTCGAAATCAGGATTTTGGATACCCGCCCTAAAAACGAGGCGACCGATACGACCAAATCCGTTGATAGCGACTCTTACTTTTGTCATGAAAAAAACTCCTTTGCAGCTGCGATAAGCTTAGGCACGATCAAGAAAAAATAATTTGAGAATTGATTGGCCTCTAGAGAATCACTATATATGCTAATCAGCTTTTATCGATCGCTAGATGAAGTATAGAAAGATTTTAAGTTTCAGGGCTTCAAAAGCTCTCCTGCAAAAATCAAAAATCTTTCGTTAGGTGAGAAGACAGGAGACAGGAGACAGGAGACAGGAGACAGGAGACAGGAGACAAAAGATAACTATAATATCCATAAAATCTAAGATTATGTCAAATTTATCCGATTTTTTTAGATATTTTGACCTGATAGCGGCTCTAAAACTTACTTTTGCAGGAGGTCTAAAGATAAAAAATCATCAATTTGCCACTCTAGTCGTCCCCGCCACCGGCATCGAGAAAACCTGATTAGGCCCTGGCCGACCAACGAGAATGTGATTATATAGCCTTTTGGGAAAAGCCGACATTAAAAAATCATTAAAAGCTTTCTGAGAATGATTGATACCTAAGTTAAGAACATATTAATATGCCTTTAAAAGCGATTTAAAAACCCCGCCGGACTGACATAAATTCCCCAAGTCAGATTTGCAAAATATAGCTTATTTTAATAGTTTTTTGCGCCCCAAAAGGTTAGACTCTTGATTACAGTTTGAAAACCGGCCGAGGGTTAACCCTCTCGATAATCTGGAGAAATTGTCTATCAACTCTCTTAATCTTATCCTTCATAGATATTGGAGAAATATTCATGGTATTCGCACCAGAAAGACCCTTAACAGAACAAAATCCCCTTTCTCAAGACGAACTCTATAAAACCCATGCCTATTGGCGCGCTTGTAACTATTTAGCTGTAGGTATGATTTATCTGCGCGATAATCCCCTCCTCAAAGAACATCTTAAACCCGAACACGTTAAGTATCGTTTGCTCGGTCACTGGGGAGCAAGTCCGGCCTTAAGTTTTACCTACGTTCACCTCAACCGTTTAATCAAAAAATACGACCTCGATATGATTTTTATGGCCGGTCCCGGCCATGGGGCGCCGGGGGTACTCGGTCCGGTTTATCTAGAAGGAACCTATTCGGAAATTTACCCCGATAAAAGTGAAGACGAGGAAGGATTACAAAAATTCTTTAAACAATTTTCTTTTCCCGGTCACATCGGCAGTCACGTCACCCCCGAAACCCCCGGTTCTATCCATGAGGGCGGCGAACTGGGTTATAGTGTTTCCCATGCCTACGGTTCTGTTTTTGACAATCCCGACCTCATTACGGCCGTGGTGGTGGGTGATGGGGAAGCAGAAACCGGTCCCCTTGCCACCGCATGGCACTCGAATAAATTCCTTAACCCGATTCGCGATGGTGCGGTACTGCCAATTTTAAACTTAAACGGTTATAAAATCGCTAATCCCACCATTCTATCCCGTATTTCGACCCACGAGTTAGAAAGTCTCTTTGTTGGTTACGGTTACACTCCCTACATCGTCGAATGTAAGGAAGATGAAGACCTGCTCCACTGCCATCAAAAAATGGCCGCTACCCTAGAACACTGTATCAATCAGATTCGCTCCTATCAACAGGAAGCTCGCAGCACGGGTATTGCTAAACGTTACCCCTGGCCGATGATTATCCTCCGGTCCCCCAAGGGTTGGACGGGTCCGAAAAACGTTGATGGTCATAAAGTAGAAGGATTCTGGCGCGCTCACCAAGTCCCCATGGGTGCTATGCAGGAAAACCCCGAACACTTGAGAAAATTAGAGGAGTGGATGAAAAGCTATAACCCGGAGGAATTATTTGACTATACCACGGGTAAATTTAAGCCAGAATTTAAAGAACTCGCTCCTATTGGTCATCGTCGCATGAGTGCTAACCCGCACGCTAACGGCGGATTGCTGCGTAAAGACCTAAAAATGCCCGATTTTCGTCAATATGCCGTAGATGTCACCCACCCGGCCCAAGTGGAAGCGGAAAACACGGGAGTGATGGGGGTATTTTTGCGGGATGTAATGCGAAATAATATGACTAATTTTCGCGTTTTTGGTCCCGATGAAACTGCTTCTAATCGTTTAGCGGCTCTCTATGAAGTGACTAAAAAAGCTTGGTTAGCCGATACCTATCCAGAGGATTTAGATGGTAGTCAATTATCTGCCGATGGTCGTGTGATGGAGATGCTGAGTGAACATACTTTAGTCGGTTGGTTAGAGGGTTATTTATTATCCGGTCGTCACGGTTTATTTCACTCCTACGAAGCTTTTGCCCACGTTATCGATTCCATGTTCAACCAACACGCTAAATGGCTCGATATCTGCAAAAATCATGTGCCTTGGCGTGCTTCTGTTTCCTCTTGGAATCTGTTATTATCCTCGGTAGTTTGGCGGCAGGATCACAATGGTTTTAGTCACCAAGACCCCGGTTTTATCGATTTAGTAACCAATAAAAGTGCCGACGTGGTGCGGGTTTATCTTCCCCCCGATGGTAACTGTTTATTAAGTGTGACTAATCACTGTCTCAAGAGCAAGGATTACACTAATATTATCGTTGCTGATAAACAGAAACATCTGCAATACTTGACCATTGAAGAAGCAATTAAACACTGCACCAAAGGTATCGGTATTTGGGATTGGGCAAGTAACGATGATGACGGAATCAATCCCGATGAACCGGATGTAATTATGGCTTGCTGTGGGGATATTATCACTAAAGAATCCCTGGCAGCAACGGCAATTCTGCGGGAGGAATTCCCTTACTTAAAAGTTCGCTTTATCAACGTGGTTGATCTGTTTAAATTACAGTCTGAAAGTGAACATCCTCATGGTTTATCGGAACGAGATTTTGATAGTTTATTTACCCCTGATAAGCCAATTATCTTTAATTTCCACGGTTATCCTTGGCTGATTCATAAACTTACCTACCGTCGCAGTAATCAAGAACGTATTCATGTGCGCGGTTACAAAGAAGAAGGGAATATTAATACTCCCCTAGAATTAGCGATTCGTAACCAAGTTGATCGTTTTCATTTAGTAATCGATGTCATTGATCGCGTGCCGAAATTAGGTTCTGCTGCCGGTCATGTCAAAGAACGGATGAAAAATGCCATTATCGACAACCTCGATTATGCTTTCACCAATGGCATCGATAAGGACGAGATTACTAACTGGAAATGGCCCTATTAATTAATTAGCCTAGAAAGTGGTTTAGGTGATGATAATTTGGCGTTGCTGATTTTAAGTAGGAATTGTCCTCTAGGCAATTTTTCAAACCTAGGACTAGGCTAACTTGTGGATAGGATGCACAATTAGTATTCAGCTCTTGATTCAGCAACGCCGTTCATACCAGCAATGATTTGTCCGATGTCTTGAGCAGTAGCACCTGTTGCCAACAGCAAGCGGATCAGCAATTCCAGTGAAACTGACGGTAGAGCCGATTTTAGTGGCCAGTTCACTTTGAGTCATTATCTTCTACCGCTGACTTTTCAAACTTTTGCTAAGTAGGGTTGGCTGAATAAATCTAAAAACCTTGTTGGGTAAGACTTTTAGACTTTTTTGACCTCAAAAAGTGCCAACCCTTGGAGTGATCGGGGGGAAAATTCCGGGACTTTTTCCCTGAAAATTAGGTAATTGACCCCCTCAGAATCGGTAAAACCCTACACCCTACACCCTACACCCTACACCCTACCCCCACGAAAAACTTTTTCAGCAGACCCTAAGTAGGGAGGCACAATTATTTGTAGGATGGGTTAGCGGTAGCGTAACATGAGCGGGCGTTGGGTTTCATGCTTCAACCGTTCAGACCTCGGCGTGAGCTTTTGTCGAACGCAAAAGCTCACGGCCGAAGCCCAACCTACGTTCTTTTCTATTTTCCAGAATTGTGATCGCTTTTTTTATGTTTTCTTTTCATCCTCTGAAACTCTACAAATCAGAGGGTAAAAGGGTTTTGAGTATTTCAGCTGCCTGATTAATTCATTTGTTCTGTTTTCAGGAATTAGGGAGTCGTACCATAAAGTGACCCTTTAAATCTAATACAAATCTAATACAAATCTAATATAAATCTAATATAAAAGTTAATATTCTGCTCAAAAAAACATATTAGAAAAGTATTAATTTTAGAGATTGCCATTACCAAAAATAAAACTTATTCTGGTATCAAAGGTGATTAAACAAATCACTTTTAACCCAAAAGACAAGGCATTTTGCTTAAGGCATTATGGCTAATCTAAAAAATTCAGAAATGGATTTTGGAGAACGTCTTAATGGGACTTAGACAAAAAAACAATCGAGAAAAGCCTCAACTCCAATCCCCGCTTGGGATTTACTTCGAGAAGCCCAAAATCGCTGAAACCCAGATAGATCAAGGAAAATCATAAATCGAGGTTAACCCTTTGTCCCGTAATGGTTTGAGCCTTTTTTGCTGACTGAAAACGCCTCAGTCCCATTAAGGGTGTAAAGACAAGAAACTTAAGGAGAAAATCATGACACAAGTGATTCAGACTGGTAAAACTTTAAAGGCAGGCACGGGAAAGATAACAATTAACTTCCCGAAACCATTTGCTCAAATTCCTGTTGTTGTTGTCTCATCTTTTTGGGAAAACGTAGGAAGCCAAGTTGGAAATATTGAGACTATAGACACAATATCTCTTGAGAGCTTCACTATAGTTAGTTCTAATGCTGCTACTAACTACTATGTGAATTGGATTGCAATTTCACAAGAGTAAGTTTGATGGCCTCTCTTCTTAGCATTAGTTGAGCGTGATCGCTCCTTATTCTCGATTAGATTGAAACAACGAAACCCAATACTAATAAAGGTGTGTTACCTTAGTGACATACCTTTTATCTATCAGTCATCAGGAGAGCTTATTTATAGCGTTTCCTGTTCGCAAGAGGTACATTCTCGATGGTGAAAAGCTTAATCAGCAAAGGTTTAACTGTGCCATACAAGTGCGAGAATCGCTATATTTTCTGCTTAGATCAGTTAAAATTGAGGGATGATCTGCCCAGAAATTGGGTTTATCTTCGTACTTAACCTTAACATGAGAGGGAATCAAAGATGCTGGCAATATCGATGTTCTATGAAATCATCGTTTATAGGTATTTTATAGATAACAAACAACACTATATACGGCACATTAACGCTAGGTATCAAGAGGATGAAGTAATTGTCTCAATCCCTGATGGTGAAGTCCTTGAAGGTTCGAGTTAAACTAAAATGATCATCATCTTGCTTGTTAACTAACGAACAATTGACAAACTGATGATCCTGTTATACTAAATTAGGTATAAACCATAATCATTAACCCCAACATGGGAGATAAACCCATTTACTGGATTGGGACGTCAAGGGAAGATATTAGAGATTTTCCTGAAGACGCAAAGCGTAAAGCAGGTTTTCAACTGAGAGCTATTCAACAAGGAGAGAAACCCAATGATTTTAAACCCATTCCCATTATTGGTCAAGGAACAGAAGAAATTAGAATTTGGACAGGAGAAACCTACAGAATCTTTTATGTGGCAAGGTTTAAAGAAGCGATTTATGTCCTTCATACTTTCGGTAAAAAAACACAGAAAACCTCGAAAAAAGAAATTGAATTGGGACAAAAACGTTATCAACAAATGATTCAATTTAGACAACAATTACAGGAGGAATAACCATGACACAATCTAACCCTATTGAGATCACTTTTGGTAGCGATAACATCTTTGAAGATTTAGGATTTAACAGTGAAGAAGCAACTAACTTAAAAATTAGAGCCGATTTGATGTTAACCTTGCGGTCTTTTATCCAAGAAAAAAGATGGACACAGCAAGAAGCCGCCACTTTTTTCGAGGAAACACAACCAAAAATTAGTGATTTAATGAATGGAGAAATTAGCCGTTTTACTGTTGATAAATTACTCAGTCTT
Source organism: Microcystis wesenbergii FACHB-1317 (assembly GCF_014696875.1). Lineage (GTDB taxonomy): Bacteria > Cyanobacteriota > Cyanobacteriia > Cyanobacteriales > Microcystaceae > Microcystis > Microcystis wesenbergii_A. The sequence goes on from NZ_JACJQV010000123.1 coordinate 8,885, forward strand.
TTAGATAAAACGGGAATGAAAGTTAAACTCGAAATCTTCACCAAGTAACTTAAAATAATCAACAATTGACCATGAACAAGGGTTACATCCACATGGGAAAAGGATTTAATTCATCTTCCGTTAAAGCTTCTTTTAACCATCCCATGCTAACAGGAACATCATACAATCTTCCTGCCCCTAAACGCTTCCACATATGACGCATTCCGGGGACAATAACTTTAGCCACCCTTAAACCAATATCAGCACGAGTCTGATCTAATACTAACATTTCCATCCCCTTTGACTCAACAATTTGCTGACACAATTTAACATCCTCTAATAAATCATCACTGGCTAATTGTAAATAATCATAACTTTTTTTCGGTATTATTTTACTATCGGGAACTAAATAAGATTGATTGCTTAACCTTGCCGTTTGCCACCATTTGACCGCCAAAGGATCCGCAGAAGGATTGTAAATCGTTGTCCCATCTTCCTTAAAGGATAACACATTCGGTAAGATTTGATTAACCTCCGTTAACGCCCGACTAATAGCAATTTTTGGATCAAAATGCGCCCCATATCCTAATAAAATATCCTCCACTTCCCGCTCCTTTCTCGGACTAATAGCAGCAAAACAAGGTATATTCAAATCACTGGTAATATCTAACACCCATAGCTCCCGATTTAACCCCTCATAATATTGCTTTAATTGCTCAAAATATGGCTCATTAAAGCTCTCTAAATCAACGGAAGGTTTAACTAATTGATTATACCACCATAAAGCCACACAATCTCGTTCCACTAACTCCATAAATCCTTGTAAAATCGCTTCTTCTATCGTATTTCCCGCAGCGCAGCCATTAGAATCAGCCCAACAATCTAAGGGTTCAGATTGAGAATAACCATAATAACAATATCCCGTCGGTAAATACTTAAAATCTTGAGCAGTTAAAGACCATACAGGTGTCCAATCAATCATTCTAGTTTCATCAAAAGGTTCAGGGACTTTTTGAAACCATCCTTGATTCTTCCCATTCCATTCTTCTCGATGTTGATATTGTTTTTCACTAAAATTCATACATTTGTTAGGATGAATAGCTTTATCTAGTAACTCTTGATAACTCGCTTTTTCTCTGATTTCATTCCCTTGAAAAACTCCCGAATAGCGCTCAATAGCTTCACAAAATCCACTTGCTTTTGCTTGACTATCTGTACGGCCTTTTCCCGCACTTCTACCTCCAATATTTTGCCGTAAACTGTCTAAATCATCAAAGACACTGCGAAAATGATGTTTCGCTACATAAGTATGAACTAAAGCATTCCCTTGTATCTTATTTAATTCTCGCACAATTCCCGTAATGGGACTGATAAGATGTTGATAGGTTCTTAAGGTTTCTTCAGGAGAACAAAAACGATGTCCCCCATCACTGGTAAAAGCCTTTTTACGATGTCCCAAAACCACAGGTAAAGGTGTTTTATTTAGAGAATATCCACAACTAGGACAGTTCGGACGTTTAACTAAAATATGCTCTTGAAATTGTAAATTTAAAGTATCATAAGTCATCATTGTTCCTTCTAAACGTTGATTTTTACCTTGAATAATCCACTTAAAAACCTCCATAGCCGTCAGATTTAAAACCGTCTGTATTGTCGCCGAAGAAAATCCTAAAGGAGAAATTAAAGAAATCTTATTTTCTCTCTGTCTAATGATAAATTCCTCCACTGGACGATTATCTCGTAATCGTTGAGCCAAACAATGCCAACAACCAGTTTTATCGGGATCAAATAAGGGACCAATCCATGCTAGATTTCCCAGGGGATTAACTAATAACCAAGGCTTTTGTGAGACTAAAGCTTGTTGATTAATACTCTCTAAATCAGGATGAAGATAATTATCGGTTAAAATAATGGTTAAATCCCCTTCATCTGCGACTTGAACTTGCAAGGAATTCAAAATATTGATCAAATCTTGCTGGGGAATTAAGCCTAGGGTTTTAACTGTAACCTTCAGAGATTGTAATCGTTCAAAAGCTTGGGCTTGAGAAACCTGAAGATGATGGCATAAAATTGCTAAATTAGAGGGCAATAATTCTTTTTTTTCTAACAAAAAACCTCGTTTATATAACTGAAAAATCGCTTTTTGAATTGCCAAGCTATAATTAACAATAACTGCGAAGAAATTAGCATTATTGGGATTGATTTCCTGATTTTGTAAAAATTCTAACTGAAGAATATCAATAATTTCATCAAGATTACGTTGACCATCAATTAATCTTACCAAACGATAATAAAGCGGCTCTTGGAAACAGATTGATTCTCGCTCAGATAGAAAAAATACCGTATTTGGTTCTAAGGTTTCAATTGAGTAGGCAGGATTCCAATCAAGCTGGTTGAACACAATTTTTACTCTCTTTTTAGTTAAGGTTGATCATATACCTATAATATAAGGTTTATAGCAGTTATCTTAATGGTGAGGTGCGAAGTTTTCGTTTTCGGGAACGGGGAGGGAGCAGCCCATTTATGCCAAAATATAAAAGCGATCGCTAAAAGTGATTAAATTTATGCAATATGGAGACAAGTAATTTAGCTTCACTCTCGCCTCTAAGAAGAAATTAAGCTAGGGATTTAGTCAATTTGATCAAGAATAATCGGTTAGAGGTGAGAAATCAGACCGCTAATTTCTTCCCTGCCTGAAATTTCTCAATTTCTCAGACTAAATTTTACTACCAAAATCAGGGTAAATAGCCCAAATATCAACTTAATAAAGTTTTAATAGACATTTAAGCCCTAATAGATTAATCTTACTTTTTTTAAAGCCGATATGCTGCCTCCCTAATCCTTTTCAGACTTGAAAACTGGCTATTCTGTTAGGGGTTGGCCGTGAGAGGGGTCAATTTTCAAGGATAATTTGTAACAGAGTGTTGAAAATTCCTTTAATCTTAGTCATGAGCGATCGCCCACCAGAACTAACCCTAGCCGACCAGGCCCCTGCCAACCACGAATGTCGCTCCTGCGGCTACGTTTACGACCCCAGCAAGGGAGATAGTAAAACCAACACTCCCGCTGGAACCCCCTTCGAGGAATTGCCAGAAACGTGGCGCTGTCCCGTGTGTGGTGTGCGTCGTTCCCAATTTATCAACATCGGAGCTAAAGATGCTCCTTCGGGATTCCAAGAAAATCTTAGCTATGGTTTTGGAGTCAACCGTCTGACTCCGGCACAAAAAAATATTTTGATTTTCGGGGCTTTAGCGCTAGGATTTGTTTTCTTTATTAGTTTATATGGTTTAAACTAACTCAAGCACTCATTATCTTTAATCCAACGGCTCTTATAAGTCTGTAACCCATCGGAAACCCTAATCCGTCCCGATTCCTTGACCAATACCTCTGAACCATTGATGAGAAAACTGAAACAATTCGTAATAGTTCTAGCTGTAGCCTTTTTCTGCTTTAGCTGTAGTAGTGTGCCATCCCTGAGCAATAGTCCTTGGCAAATCCTCACCCTCGACACTGACTCCACTTTTGCCGATATCGCCTTTACCGACGACCTGCAGCACGGTTGGTTAGTGGGAACCAAATCTACCCTCTTTGAAACCAGCGATGGGGGGGACAGTTGGCAGCAAAAAGTCCTCAACCTTGGCGACGAAAAAGTTAGCTTTAGCGCCGTCAGTTTCCACAACCAAGAGGGTTGGATTGTCGGTAAACCCTCAATTCTTCTCCATAGCGAAGACGGGGGCAGCAGCTGGTCCCGTATCCCCTTAAGTGAAAAATTACCCGGTTCCCCCTACGGAATTATCGCCCTCAACGACAAAACCGCCGAAATGGTCACGGATTTAGGCGCTATCTACCGCACCAAAGACGGAGGCAAAACTTGGCAAGCTTTAGTGGAAGGTGCCGTGGGTGTGGCCCGGACAATTGTTCGTTCCCATGATGGTAAATATGTGGCCGTTTCCGCACGCGGTAACTTTTATTCCACCTGGGAACCGGGGTCAACAGAATGGCAACCCCACAATCGTCTTTCTTCCCGCCGCTTACAAAAAGTCGGTTATGGTGAAAATGGGGAACTGTGGGCCCTGGCCCGGGGTGGTCAACTACAATTTACTAGCCCCAATGATCTCGATACATGGGAAGATAAGGTATTCCCAGAGTTTTCCACCAGTTGGGGACTTTTGGATCTCAACTACCGCACCCCCGAAGAAATTTGGGTCGCTGGTGGTAGCGGCAATCTCTTGGTCAGTGATGACGGCGGCCAGTCTTGGCAAAAAGATCGCGCCGTGGAAAGTGTCCCCTCCAATCTCTATCGAATTGTTTTTATCAATTCCGACAAGGGTTTTGTCTTGGGACAAGATGGGGTCTTACTGAAATATAATCCCCCCAGCGAACCGGCCTAAAACTTGTCTCAGGGTCAAGAAAGTCTCTATTATAGAGATTGAATTTTTCAAGTCCTATCATTCCGAGGAGAACCGTCCATGTCAGGTAGTACCGGCGAACGTCCTTTTGGCGATATCGTTACCAGTATTCGTTACTGGATTATCCATAGCATCACCATCCCCATGCTCTTTGTCGCGGGTTGGTTATTCGTGAGTACTGGTTTAGCTTACGATGTTTTTGGCACTCCCCGTCCCGATGAGTATTACACTCAAGAGCGTCAAGAATTACCGATCATTAATGATCGCTTTGAGGCCAAAAATCAAATCGAGCAGTTTAATCAGTAGTTTACTTTAATTAAGGATAAAAACAATGGCTAGTGGTAATCCCAATCAACCCATTTCTTACCCCATTTTCACCGTTCGCTGGTTGGCAGTTCATACCTTAGCGGTTCCGACTGTCTTCTTTATCGGTGCAATTGCGGCAATGCAGTTTATTCAACGCTAGGAGAACAATTATGGAAAGAACACCTAATCCGAATCGGCAAGCCGTCGAGTTAAATCGTACTTCTCTTTACCTAGGTTTACTCCTAGTTGCTGTCTTGGGAATTTTATTTTCCAGCTATTTCTTTAACTAATTAGTCCCGATTTATTGTCATCGCAATTAGGAGGTGTTATTCATGTTCGCAGAAGGTCGTATTCCTTTGTGGTTAGTCGCCACCATCGCCGGTCTAGGCGTTATCGCCGTGGTTGGTCTTTTCTTCTACGGAGCTTACGCCGGTTTAGGTTCCTCTATGTAATTCCATTGCAGGTAATTTCCCCCGGCAAAAAACCGTTAGTTATCGAAATAACTAGCGGTTTTTTCACTATTCGGTTTCAAGTAAAGCTCGATCGAACTTTAATACCAAATCCGTTGAGTAACGCACAGAAAACGGGTTTCTCGGAGAAACCCGTTTTCTGCTCATGCAAAAGGCAAAGGGGAGAATAAATAATCAGTTTTTAATAACCAGATTTAGGATAAATCCGTTTTTAATAGTGTGATTAACAAAAAAAGGAGTCAAAGACTTGACTCCTTTAGTTATATAGATGATTTAGCTAAAACTAAACTTCTTGTTTACGAGTGCTAAGATCACCCAATTTTTGGAATAAACCGAATTCTACTTGTTCTTCCAGATCCGGATCGACCCCGGCGAATACGTCGCGGTAGATGGTACGAGAACCGTGCCAGATGTGACCGAAGAAGAATAGTAAAGCAAAGACAGCATGACCGAAAGTAAACCAACCTCTCGGAGAAGTGCGGAATACCCCGTCAGACTTCAGGGTTTCGGTGTCAAACTCGAAAGCTTCACCGAGTTGCGCTTTACGGGCAAATTTCTTCACGTCAGCAGGATCGCTGAAGACCTGACCATCGAGAGCGCCACCGTAGAAAGAAACGGTAACACCACTTTGTTCGATACTCAGTTTCGATTCCGCACGACGGAAAGGAATATCAGCGCGAACGATACCTTCCGAGTCAGTCAGGACAACGGGGAAGGTTTCAAAGAAGTTAGGCATCCGACGCACGCTCAGGACGCGACCTTCGCCATCTTTGAACACAGGGTGTCCTAACCAAGATTTAGCGATACCGTCACCGCTATCCATGGCACCAGTACGGAATAAACCACCTTTAGCGGGGCTATTACCGACATAATCATAGAAAGCCAGTTTTTCGGGGATTGCTTGGTAAGCTTCAGCGATGGTGGCCCCATTGGCGATGCTGGCCTCCACACGACGCTCAATTTCTTCTTGGAAATAGCCCTTATCCCATTGGTAACGGGTCGGGCCAAAGAGTTCGATCGGCGTGGTAGCATTACCGTACCACATGGTTCCAGCCACGACGAAAGCGGCAAAGAAAACGGCGGCGATACTGCTAGAAAGCACCGTTTCGATATTACCCATTCTCAGGGCTTTATAGAGTCTTTCGGGGGGACGAACGGTTAAATGGAATAAACCGGCGATAATCCCGACGATACCCGCAGCAATGTGGTGAGCTACCACACCCCCGGGGTTAAAGGGGTTAAAACCAGCCGGTCCCCATTCGGGAGCTACGGGCTGCACATGACCGGTTAAACCGTAGGCATCGGAAACCCACATCCCGGGACCCCAAAGGCCTGTTTGATGGAAAGCACCGAAACCAAAGCAAAGTAAACCGGATAAGAACAGGTGAATACCGAACATTTTCGGCAAATCGAGCGCAGATTCGCCCGTGCGGGGATCGACGAATAATTCTAAATCCCAGAAAACCCAGTGCCAAACCGCCGCTAGGAATAGCAGACCGGATAAAACAATATGAGCGGCGGCAACGCCTTCAAAAGACCAGAAACCGGGGTCAACACCAGTTTCGCCGGTGACGCTCCAGCCACCCCATGAACCAGTGACACCTAAACGGGCCATGAAGGGCAGCACGAACATTCCTTGCCGCCACATCGGGTTTAATACGGGGTCACTGGGGTCGAAAATAGCCAGCTCATAGAGGGCCATGGAGCCAGCCCAACCCGCTACCAGTGCGGTGTGCATCAGGTGAACGGAAATTAAACGGCCCGGGTCGTTGAGAACGACTGTGTGTACTCGATACCAAGGTAGTCCCATTGACTACGCTCCTCCTATTGACAATTTAGTGTCCACTTAGACGCTTTTTATATTCAGGGTCAAAATATAAGCCCAACAATCTCGACGGTTAAGTGCAAGAGTTAGCCAACCTACATTATCCCTTGAAAAGTGTATCTATTCTAAAGAAGTGTAACTATTGTTAGAAGATATTTCAAGTGTTGGCGATCGGTCTTCGGCCAGAATAGTCCAGATAGGGGTGTGGGGTGTGGGGTGTGGGGAGAAGGGTGTGGGCTGTGGGCTGTGGGCTGTGGGGTGTAGGGTGTAGGGTGTGGGGTGTAGGGTGTGGGGTGTAGGGTGTAGGGTGTAGGGTGTAGGGTGTGGGCTGTGGGCTGTGGGCTGTGGGGAGATGGGCAATTATGACTGATAACTGATAACTGATAACTGATAACTGATAACTGATAACTGATAACTGATTACTTCCTCAGTAGTTCTTCGGCATTTTGCAGAATTTCGAGGACTTGTTCGGCACTAATCAAGCGTTTTAGCACCACTTGCCCGATGGTGGGGACAGTATCGGCAATTTCGGCACTCTTGGGGGCAACTTCTACCATAATCACGGCTTCTTCCACCTTATAAAGCCATAAAACCTGTTCTCCCTCTAAAATACCGATATTTAATCGCTCTATCTGCGGTGGTCGTCGCCAACTACTCGCGTGATCCCACAAACCGCCAAATTCCCACACCCGTCCTATTGTCCAACCTGCCGTTAAGAAAAAATATTTCACTTTGTTACTCAATCTAGAATCAATCTCTAGCTTTCTGGCTTAATTAGTTTTCAGCCGTCAAATTCTATCAAAAAACTGCTAACGTCCCGTTAATTTCACTACCCCAATGCCCCCAAAGTATAGACCCAAGACCGCCCCTGCTAACAGGGATTGGGTGAGAGGATCTGTGGAAGGGGTTAAAATCGCGCCTAAAATCACTGCCCCTAAAACCACGAAACGCCACCCCGATAACATCGTTTGCGAGGAAATAATGCCTAAAAAGCTCAAAATCAATTGAATAACGGGAATTTGAAAGGCGATGCCGGTACTAAACAGTAAAAGTAAGACAAATTCAAAATAGCGCTCGATCGACCAAGCTTGTTCGACCACTTCCGCCCCATAATTGACAAAAAAGTTTAAAGCGGCGGGAATCAGGGCAATATAGGCAAAAAATAAACCAGCAAAAAATAAAACACTCGATCCTAACACTACCGGAACAATTAAACGCCGTTCGCGACGGGTTAACCCCGGCAGCACAAAGAGGATAATTTGCAAGAGAATGACCGGACTAGCCACCAGTATGCCGCTATATCCAGCTACTTTTAGGGAGACGAAAAAAAATTCTCCCGGGGCCAACTGCAAAAATTTTACCCCTTGGGCAGGGACTTCCAGCACTTGTACTAGGGGTTTAACGAAGATAAAACATCCCACCGCACCTACGGCCACGGCAATTAAACTATAAAAAATCCGGCGCCGCAACTCCTCCAAGTGGTCAAATAAGGACATTTCCACTTCTCCGGGTAACTCATCGAGGAATTCAGGACTGTCTGGGGGCGGGGTTTTTACTTCTGTCGATGACATGGCTTTGGCTCGATCGTTCTCTACTCAAGCCTTTATCCTAGCATTGATAACCCTTAGCTATTAGCCGTCAGCTATCAGAATCATTCCAACATCGTCGGGTTTGCTCGGTGACAGGTTGCCAATCCAGAACTCAACCCACCAGAGCGGCATCGCACTTTAACCCACAACTTCAATAAATGTGCATGGTGCGTTCCCCAAAAATCGATCAGTGGAGCAGTGGGAGCCACATTAGGGAACGCACCCTACAGCAATAGCGATCGCACTTAACAAGCAATATAATCGTGAGTGGTTAATCAGTTTGAAGATGGTCGCCATTCTTTCTGATATGCTCTATTTCGCTCCACAAGAATTTTAATAGACTCATCGGGAAGGTTTAGCTCTCTTAATAAGCAAATTTGTAGAATCACAGTTAACGTATGAAAAAGTTGAAATAACTCCCTACCCCTTGCCGCCTGTTGTCGTTTTTCTTTATTATGATGCGTCAATGCATTCCGAGTTTCAGAAGCTCTCCTAGAAAATAATTCCCTATCTTTTACGCTTCCTATAAAATTATTTGGCAGCAAGGAGGACACTTTATTAATAATTTCTTTGAGTCTTGTCTCTAAAGTAAAGCTTGTTTGATTTTTTAGTTTTCCCTTTAAAGCATTTCTAAACTCATCACTAATTCCATTTTCTTGATTATCACTTTCACTTGGAAAATCGTTCAATACCTCTATAAATTTCTTGTAAAGTCCTTTTTTGTAAATCTTTTTATCTTGATATGAACCTTCATACTTTCTTGTATGATAAGCCTCCAAAGCTTGGATTATATTTAGAAATTTATAACCCAAGTAAAGGCTAGAGCTATACATTGTTGCCATTAACAAGTCAAAAACAGGTTCATATTCCTCCCTTTTATTAATCCATGCTTCAAAGAATGATCCCAAATTGTTTTCTACATCACTAAATAGAAATAGCATTTTATCGGGGGACAAGTTTATCTCAGAACTCTTCGTAGGATTCCATAAACCAAATATTATGATGACTTGAGTTTCCCGCGCCTCTTTTTCCAGTGTGAAATCTCCATTTGCTTGCTGTACAGGCTTTTCATGAATGACATCTGCTTTCCCAGTAACCTTAATTACTGAAGTTGCTTTTGTCATTGCAAAGCTTAACAAATCACTGAATCTTATCAATAAATTGACACAATCATCTATTGGTTGATTGCAGGGATTTTGTATGGTCAGATAAGTTTTTTGCTCAATATTTGCATTGTACGCGTTAGGGTAAAATGGATAAACACATACTGAAGAAAAGGTAATATATAAATCGAGACTGCCAATTTTCGCCAAATGAATACTCGATGGCGGCTGATAACTCATCCATATTTTGTTCTCTTCTTGAGATGCAAAAACCTGTATTCCAGATTTGCCAACCCATTTCTCTAGATGAGAATATTGAACAGAAATAGATTTCAATTTTATGTCCTGTTCATATTCAAAGTGAATTTTTCTAAAAACATACTCGACATTGAATGAAAGACTCGCTGTGAGTTTTGTCAATTCAAAGCTTTTAACTTGTCCAGAACACCTGTATAAGGTAATTTTTTCATTGTTATCAAGCAAACCGAGAATAATGATTTCCTCAGGCTTTATAAAGTCAAGTCGTACACCTGATGTTAGATTTGATTCCCCTTCAATGGAAGAAATCTTTACCTGACCTATCTCTTTAAGTTGTGAACTATAAAACGAACCAATTAATTCTAATGTTGCGCCACTCTCAGGCGAAAAGCTTAGTTTTCCTGGAACTACTACTTCTGGTTTGTTAGGAAGCCACCACTTCCCTAAGCTCACAAATTCTTCAAGCATCTGCGTTCAGTATGTATTTGGCTCGGCGCTGATTATACTATGAAATTTTCTCCAGAGCAATGTTTGCTCACAAGTAACCTTAAATTACACTTTACTAAAAACTTTCCGCCAGTCTAACCCTACATCCCAACAGCTTCGGCTCCGGTTACGCCCCTACCAAGGACTAAGCGGCATAACTACATATTATAGGTCAACTTTCTGTATAACACTCTCCAGAGTAACGATATGTAGAAACTTTCTGTATATCACCCCATTTAAGCGTGATCGCAAGAAGTTTTCCCCATATCACGTCCAAAAGCTTGTTAGCCAGATTAGCATATTGCCAAAAACCTTGTTTAACTAAATTTCTGACAATTCAGGCTCATTCTAGCGATGATTCCTATGTCTGACCGCACCCCTTGACAAAAATTTATAATTATTCGACCAATAGCGATCGCTATCGGGGGATAGTTGTTTTTTGTTACAGCATTGGGGAGAAGGAAGCGGGTTGTTCAAGTGGGATTGGGAGTTAATCATGGTACAAGGCAACAGGCTCCAAAAAAGAAGGTAGAAACTAAGCACATCAAAGCTTTTAACTTAACCAATTAGGTTTTAGATTCGGCCCTTGTGATCAGATGTGAGTTTTCAGTTCACCGATTACTGATGACTGTTTACTGAGCACGGAAAAAAGCTCTCGCTCCCTAATCACTTTAAAAAAATTTGCTATGATATAAGCACTTGTTTAGTATTTGGTAAAAATTACCATAAACCCCACCGTGTTCACAACTGTTCAACCCGCAAATCGTTCGAGCTTACCTGATGACCTATTTACGGCAATTAAAGAGCTTAAACGGGAATTAAACGCCGTTATTCTGGCTCACTACTATCAAAATTCTGACATACAGGATATAGCTGATTATATTGGTGATTCTCTAGGTTTATCCCAACAGGCTGCCCGAACGCCAGCAGATGTGATCGTATTTGCGGGGGTTCACTTCATGGCAGAAACAGCTAAAATCTTAAACCCAGATAAGTTGGTATTGCTGCCGGATTTAGATGCAGGATGTTCTTTAGCTGATAGTTGTCATCCTGAAGATTTTGCTCGTTTTAAAGCCCAATATCCCGATCATATCGTGATTTCCTATATCAATTGCAGTGCAGAAATTAAAGCTATGAGTGATATTATCTGCACCAGTTCTAACGCAGTCAAAATAGTTAATCAAATCCCTGCCCATCAACCGATTATCTTCGCTCCCGATCGCAATTTAGGTCGTTACGTCAGTCAGCAAACTGGTAGAGATTTAGTTCTCTGGCAGGGTAGTTGTATTGTCCATGAAACTTTTTCCGAACGCAAGATAATAGAATTAAAAGTCGCCCATCCAGAAGCAAAAATTATCGCCCATCCTGAGTGTGAAGCATCGGTTTTACGCCATGCAGATTATATTGGTTCCACGACGGCACTATTAAATTATTCCCTGAAAAGTTCCGAAAAAACCTTTATTGTCGCCACAGAACCGGGGATTATTCACCAGATGCAAAAATCCGCCCCAGAGAAACTATTTATCCCCGCACCAGCTTTAAATAACTGTGCTTGTAATGAGTGTCCCTACATGAGACTGAACACTCTCGAAAAATTGTATCTCTGTATGGGAGATAAAACTCCAGAAATTACTATTTCTGAAGATTTAAGAGTTAAGGCACTGTTGCCGATTCAAAGAATGTTAGAAATGTCTTAATCAGTTATCAGTTATCAGTTATCAGTTATCAGTTATCAGTTATCAGTTATCAGTTATCAGTTATCAGTTATCAGTTATCAGTTATCAGTTATCAGTTATCAGTTATCAGTTA